>UQQO01000142.1 GCA_900543175.1 uncultured Fusobacterium sp. | reverse complement strand
ACAAAGTATTGAAGATGCTCAAATATCGAATGGGAAAATAGAAATTATAGTTGAAATATCAATATAATTTATGATACCATAAATTGTACTAATTATTTAATCGAGGTGTTTTTTATGCACAAAAAAGTTATGATACAGGGGACAGGTTCTTCAGTAGGAAAAAGCATTATAACAGCAGGACTATGCAGAATTTTTGCACAAGATGGGTATAGAGTTTCTCCATTTAAATCACAAAACATGGCATTGAACTCATTTGTTGATATTGATGGTTTGGAGATGGGAAGAGCTCAAGTTGTTCAAGCTGAGGCTGCTAAAGAGTTGCCAAGAGCTTTTATGAACCCTATTCTTTTAAAGCCAAATTCAGATAATAACTCACAAATTATAATTGAGGGTGTTCCAGCTAAAAATATGAATGCTGTTGACTATTTTTCAAATTCTGCAAAATTAAAGGAGATAGCAAAGAGAAATTATAAGATTATAGAGGATAACTTCGATATAGGAGTTTTAGAAGGTGGGGGTAGTCCAGCAGAGATTAATCTTCGTCAATGGGATTTAGTTAATATGGGAATGGCTGAACTTATTGATGCTCCAGTTATCCTAGTTGGAAATATTGAAATAGGTGGAGTTTTTGCCTCACTTTATGGAAATATTGCTCTTCTTGATGAAAAGGATAGAAAGAGAATAAAAGGTGTTATAATCAACAAATTTAGAGGGGATGTTGAGCTTTTAAAACCTGGAATAAAGATGTTTGAAGATAGACTTCAAGCTGAAGGATTGGATATTAAAGTGTTGGGAGTTGTTCCATATATAAATTTAAATATAGAGGAAGAGGATGTTTTAGCTAAAAAATTAACTACTAACACAAATGAGAAAAAAGATATAAATATAAGTGTAATTAGGACAAATAAGATGTCTAACTATACAGATTTTGATGCTTTAAGTCAATATCCTGATGTTGCTTTAAACTATGTATATGATGTTAAAGAGTTGGGAAATGAAGATATTATAATACTTCCAGGAAGTAAAAATACTATTACAGATCTTGAGATGTTAAAAGCTAATGGAATTTTTGATAAAATTAAGGAGTTACATAGTAAAGGAACAACAGTTGTAGGTATTTGTGGTGGTTTCCAAATGTTAGGAAAAGAGATTTTTGATCCTCATCATATTGAAAGTAACTTTGAAAAAACAGCTGGATTTGGAATTTTAGACACAGTTACAACTATGGAGAAGGTGAAATACACTCATCAAGTTGAGAAAACTCTTTCTAAAATAGAGTCACCATTGTTAGAGGGGTGTAATGGTTTAGTTGTAAAAGGTTATGAGATTCATCAAGGGGTTACTAAGGGAAATGAAGTTAATTTGACTACTGAAGATAATCTTATTTTTATAGCTAAAGAAAACAGTTTTGGAACATATATTCATGGTATTTTTGATAATGAAGAGTTTACAAGAAAGTTTTTAAATAATATTAGAAGGAGAAAAGGACTTGCTCCTATTGATGAGAGTTTCTCTTTTACTGATTTTAAAGAGAGAGAATATGATAAACTTGCTGATCATTTGAGGGCAAATCTTAGTATAGAAGAGATCTATAAAATTTTAGGTTAATTATAATTAGTTTACAAAGCACAATTAATTTTGTGCTTTTTTCTTTTGTAAAATTAAATGAATTTCTTTAAAAACAAGAGAAATTTTTCAAAATAAAAATCAAATTTTCTCAAGTTTTAAAATTGTAAGAAAAGTGACAGAATTAGAATAAAGTGTTTGAAAAAAGCAAAGCTGAAAGAGTTTAAAAATAGTAAAAGTAGAATTAGAGAACATAACAACTTAAAAAATGCTTTACTTTTTTTATAAAATAAAGTATACTATATCAGAAAAAATTATTTTTAATAGGAGAGAAATTATGAATAAGAAGTTAGTACTATTTATAGGAATGTTTTCTCTATTTTTTATCTTTGGATTTAAAGTTCAAAAGAATTTTTTAAATCAAACAAATATTATTGAAAAAGTTAAAACTGAAGAAGTTAAGAGTGAAGAAAAAATAGTTAGCAATGAGATAGACAACCTTGAAATACCAAAAAAAGAAGTTGCAAAAGCTACACAAAAGGAAGAAAAAAATAGTGATTATGTTCAAAAGGAGATAGATTTAAGAGAATTATCTTCTGTTGAAAGAAAAAAAGCCTTTGTTGATATGCTTTTACCTGCTATAAATGAGGTGCATGAGGAGATAAAGGAAAATAAAGCTATTGTTGAAAAATTAGCTGTAAAAGAGGAATTGACTCCAGAAGAGAGAGAGTTTTGTGAGGGACTTTTCAAAACATATAAAGTTGAATATGGAAACTGGAAAGAACTTCAAGGAAAGATGGTTATATATCCAGCCTCTTTGATCCTAACTCAAGGAGCATTGGAAAGTGGTTGGGGAACATCGAGATTTTTTAGGGAGGGAAATAATATTTTTGGAATGTGGTCAACTAACCCTAATGAACCTAGAATAGCTGCTAATGGAGTTAGAGAGAATGGGTTTGTCCCACATTTAAGAAAATATGATACAATTGAAGAGTCTGTAAAGGATATAGTTATTACTATCTCTGTTTCAGATGCTTATAAGGCAGTTAGAAAATTGTTAAATGAAGATAAGTCACCTAGTGAAGTGGCTCATGGATTGATTAAATACTCTGAAGAGGGGACTAAATATGTAGAGAAAGTTCAAAAAACTTTAGAGTATAATGAATTTGAGAAATACGATATTTAATTTAAAGATAAAAATAGAGAAAAGTTAAAAGAGAGTGTAGGTGTACACTCTCTTTTAGTTTGGAAGGTTATTTCTTACTCTCAAAAACAAATTCTTTTTGAAAGTAAACTTTTATTATTTCATTGTTATAATGTATAGGAGCAAACTTCCATTTTTTCAATGCTGATATAACAGAATCATCAAATCCCAATTTCTTATGAGATTGGACAATAGTTATATTTTGCACCTCTCCCTTTTCATCAACTAAAAATTTAGCTTTAACAATAACTCTCTTTCTATATCTTATAGTTTCAGCTTGTTTAGGGTAGTCAGGGGCTATCTCTTTTATAATCTTATATTTAATCCCATTATTAGAAAGTGCTGTGTAAGTTCCATCACCATTGTTTTGTAAAATTTTATCTCCACTTGGAATGCTAGAACCACTAGTTTTTTCAGTAGGAGCACTTGAAGTTTCAGAAACTGAAGCAGGTTCAATCTCTTGTTTTACAGCCTCTTTCTTTGCAGCTTTTTTCTTCACACTTTTCTTAGGTTGTAAACTTTCTTTCTTTATAGGCTCTTTCTTCTCTACAACTTTCTTTTCCACAGGTTTCTCTTTTACAACCTCTTGTTTAGGAGGCTGCTCAACTATTGGAGCAACTATTTCAGCAGGTGGAGTCACTGGAGTGTGTGAGGCTTTTATCTGGTGAAACTCTATTGCTACACTTTGTTTTATAGGTGGATTTGGTTTTCTAACTCTATTGATAGAGAGTTTAAGAAAAAGCAATCCATGAACAATTAATGCTAAAATAAAATATCTCATTTTCACACCTTAACTTTTACTCATAGAAATTTATCCCTAAATTTTCTATCCCATGATTTTTGACCTTTGAAACAACATCTATAATATTTTGATATTTCAAATTTTTATCCCCAGTAATAGCAACACTTTTCACCTCTGAAATTAAGTAACTATCTAATTCTTCAAAAGTAACCTCTCTTTTTTTATCCTCTTTATAGTTAATAAAATATCTATTATCCTTATCAATAATTATTTCAAGAGCTTCATTTTCAGCATCTTTTACAATTTCCATAGTAGAAGTTGGCAGTTCAACCTTTATACTTCCATACTTATTAAATGTACTAGAAACTATAAAAAATATTAGAAGAAGAAAAACTACATCTATTAAAGGTGTTAAATCTGGAGTCAAAAGTGCTCTTTTTTTCTTATATCTTGCCATCTTATCCCCTTACAATATTGATAACATTTGTTGTTATCTTGTCAATCTCTTCTTCAATCTCTTCAATTTTCTTAGTTAATAAGTTATAAACAACAAGTGCTGGAATAGCTATTGAAAGCCCAGCTGCTGTGGTAATAAGAGCCTTAGATATACTATCAGCAACAAGGGTAGGATCCCCTGCTCCAAATTGTGAAAGATCTTTAAAAGCATCAATCATTCCAGTAACTGTTCCTAAAAGTCCAAGCATAGGTGCAATATGAGCTATAATTCCTAAAATATGTAATCTCTTTTCAAGGGGAGAGATCTCGTCCATCTGTATCTCTTTAATCAATTGTTCATATTTATGAAACTCCTTTGGAATTGGAGAGCATATATCCCCTCTACAAACAAACTGTTTGATAGAACAACCAACAGCATTTTTTTCCTTATCACAAAGTTCAACTATTTTACACATATCCTTGTTAGAAACTGCTAAAACTATATCCCTTCTAAAGTTTCTATTTAAAGATTTTTCACTTTTAAAAAAGAAAAATAATCTTTCAAGAATTACAGTTGTTGAAATTATTGATAAAACTAGAAGAATCCACATCAATGGACCTCCCACTTGAAAATAATACATCATCTTTTTCTCCTCCAAAACTCACTAAAATCTTTCAATAAAATTTTTAAAATAGTTATATGCGTTATCTAAATCATTTTGATCTGGGTGAGTACTAGCATCTGACCATCTTTTGATTCTTTCTGGGTTTGGTCCATGTGGATGATCAGGAGAGAATTTAGTTCTCATCATCTCTATTAGTTTAGGATCAATAGCTCCTTGACAGTGATAATGTCCTAAAACTTTGTTTCCATTATCAGTAAATAGCTTTGTAATATTATCAATGCAATCTTGAGCATGTTTTGAATCTGGGTAAGCTCCCAATGTAAAGAAAAATGCTGTATTCTTATCTTTTATTCCATTTATAAATTTAAGAGCTTTTGCATCTGCTGTTCCTTTATCAATCCAAGTTCCTACAATTATTAGATCATAATCTAAATTTTGCACATCTGCTATATCCATAATTTCACTATTTATAATAGCTTTTGAAATTGCCTCTGCTACCTTTTTAGTATTTCCTGTTTTTGTTGAGTAAGTAATTAATGTTTTCATATTAAGTAACCTCCGTTGATTAAATTTAATTCAGTTAAGTTATATCAGAAAAACAATTTAAAGTCAATTAT
>UQQO01000141.1 GCA_900543175.1 uncultured Fusobacterium sp. | reverse complement strand
GGATAAGCATAATACTTATATTATTATACCATAGTTTGGAAAAATACAAAATTATATTTCATCAACGTTTCATAAAAGGTGTGTAGAATGTTATTAAAAGTAACTATAAAATGCTATTGTGTAAAAAATAAAGGAGGAATAATTTACGAAAAAAATAGTATCAAGAGGAGCATGCCTATTACTTGCATTATGTTTACTTTGTTACTTTCTATAATTATATATAGACCTTTTTGTAAATACATATGTCCACTTGGAGCTATTTACTCAATTTTTAACCCTATTTCAATATTTAGATATAGATTGGATAAGGATAAATGTATTAATTGTGGAAAATGTAAAAAAGTTTGCCAAATGAATATAGATCCAGTTGAGAATTGCAATCATCTGGAGTGTATCAGATGTGGACGATGTAAAAATGCTTGTCCAGTGGATGCAATTAGTTATGGAGTAAGAAAATAGAGAGGAGTAGTAAGGAAAGTGATAAAAAATGCTATAGCATATATTACAAGAAAGAGAAATAGAACTTTAATAATTTTTATCATATTAACTATAGTTCTTTCTTGCTTGTATTCTTGTTTAACAATAATGAAATCAAGCAATGAAATAGAAAAGGCTTTATATGAAAGTTCTAATTCTTCAATATCAATAACAAAAAAAGATGGTAAATATTTTAATGTTAATCAATTTAAAGATATTGAAAAATTAAAAGAAATTGAAGAAAAAGTAATTCAATATGATGGATTAGCAAAACTAAAAGATGCTAAAGTAGTTAGCGGAGAACAAAGAATAAATAGAGATGATTTATCTGACGAATTTAAGAATGTTGTTTCACTGGAAGCTACAAATAATACTAAAAGAAATATTTTATTTAGTAGTGGAGTATTTACAATTAAAGAAGGTAAAAATATAGGAGAAAATGATAAGAATTCAATTATTGTTCATGAAGAATTTGCTAAACAAAACAATCTAAAATTAGGTGATGAAGTTAATCTTGAATTACTGGATATTGAAAAAAGTGGAAAAATAAAAAGTCATAAATTTAAAATTATAGGAATCTTTTCCGGTAAAAAACAGGAAACATATACAGGATTATCTTCTGATTTTAGTGAAAATATGGTGTTTGTAGATTATTCAACAAGCCAAGAGATATTAAATAAATCAGAAAATAATAAAATCGCAAATAAAATTTTAATGTATTCTGGTAGTGCAGAATCTACAGACTTAGCCTTAAACAAATTGAAAGAGCTTAAAATTGATGAGTCAAAGTTTTTTGTTGAAAAAGATTCTAATGCGTTTGAAGAGTCTTTAGAGTCAGTGAGTGGAATAAAACATATAATAAAAATAATGACTTATTCTATTATGTTAGGTGGGATGGTTGTTCTTTTATTAATCTTGATTCTATGGTTAAGAGAAAGAATTTATGAAATAGGTATATTTTTATCTATTGGAATATCTAAGATACAAATTATAATGCAATTTATATTCGAGTTAATATTCATATCGATACCAAGTATAATATCTTCCTTATTTTTAGGAAATGTATTACTAAAAGTAATTGTAGATGGATTCATTAACTCAGAGGACTCAATGATTTCCGGTGGAAGTTTAATAAATAATAGTAGTTTTATGTTAAATATAACAACACTTGGACAAAGTTATTTAATATTAATAAGTATTATTGTTTTATCAGTTGTATTTGCTTCTTCATTAATATTAATCAAGAAGCCTAAAGAAATATTATCAAAAATAAGTTAGGAGAAAATAATGGATATATTAGAAATAAAGAATGTAGCATATAGTTATGCAAATTCTAAAGAAAAAGTTTTGTCAGGAGTAAATCAAAAATTTGAACTTGGGAAGTTTTATGCGATAGTAGGAAAGTCAGGAACAGGAAAATCTACACTTCTTTCCTTACTTGCTGGACTTGATAAACCTCAAACAGGAAAAATATTGTTTAAGAATGAAGATATACAAAAGAAAGGATATAGTAATCATAGAAAAAATAATATATCTTTAGTATTTCAAAACTATAATTTAATAGATTATTTATCACCAATTGAAAATATTAGATTAGTAAATAAATCAGCGGATGAAAGTATCTTGTTTGAACTAGGTTTAGATAAAAAACAAATAAAAAGAAATGTTATGAAATTATCTGGTGGACAGCAACAAAGAGTAGCTATTGCTAGAGCATTGGTATCAGATGCTCCAATAATACTAGCTGATGAGCCTACTGGTAATCTAGACAGTGTTACTGCTGGAGAAATAATTAATATATTAAAGACATTAGCTAAAGATAGAAATAAATGTGTAATAGTTGTAACACATAGTAAGGAAGTAGCAGATTCTGCGGATATCATTTTAGAACTAAGTGGTAAAAATTTGAAAAAAGTAAATAAAATGAATTTGGAGGTTGAATAATGATAAAAAATGCATTTGCTTATGTAACTAGAAAAAGCTTAAAATCATTAATTATTATATTAGTTATTTTATCTATGTCAACTTTAAGTCTCATTAGTTTATCTATTAAAGATGCTACGGACAGAGCTTCAAAAGAAACATTTGCTAATATAACAAATAGTTTTTCTATGGAGATAAATAGACAAGTAAATCCAGGAACACCTAGAGGTGGGGGAAATGTAAAAGGTGAAGATATTAAAAAGATATCTCAAACAGATAGTATAGACTCCTATGTAAAAAGAATAAACAGTGTTGCAGATTTAGTTGATTATGATATTATTGAAACTCAAGAGACTCTTGCGAATCAATCACCTGAAAGAGCGAAGAATTTTAAAAGAACAGTTATGTTAACCGGGGTTAACGACTCATCAAAAGAAACAAAATTTGTATCAGAAGCATATAAATTAGTAGAAGGAAAGCATTTAGAAAATGAAGATAAAAATAAAATCTTAATGCATAAAGATTTAGCTGAAAAAAATAATCTTAAAGTTGGAGATAAGATAAAAATAAAATCTAATTTATTTGATGCTGATAATGAGAAAGGTGCAGATGAAACAGTAGAAGTAGAAATTAAAGGTCTATTCGATGGGCATAATAGCGGTGGAGTAAGTGCAGCACAAGAACTATACGAAAATACATTAATCACTGATGTTCATACAGCTGCTAAAGTTTATGGTAATACAGAAGATACAGCTGTATACCAAGATGCAACATTCTTTGTAAAAGGTGATAAGAATCTTGATAGTGTAATAAAAGATATTGGGAAATTAGATATAAATTGGAGAGAATATAATTTGATTAAAAGTTCATCAAATTACCCTGCATTACAACAATCTATATCAGGTATCTACTCAATTTCAAATAAATTATTTGTTGGCTCATTAATATTTGCAGGAGTTGTAGTTTCGTTATTATTATTCTTGTGGATGAATGCTAGAAAGAAAGAAATAGCAGTATTACTATCATTAGGTATATCAAAATTAGAAATTTTTGGTCAATTCCTAATTGAGATGGTATTTATATCAATCCCCGCATTCGTTGGTTCTTATTTCTTAGCTCAATACACAGCTAGCAAACTTGGAAATAATATATTGAATAAGGTTACTGGTGATATAGCTAAACAAATAGCTAGACAATCTGCATCTAGCCAATTAGGTGGTGGGGCAGAAGCTGAAGGATTTAACAAGACATTATCAAGTTTAGATATAAATGTATTACCTAAATTCATAATTTATGTAGTTATATTTATGAGTTTAGTACTTCTTGTATCATTGATTATTTCTTCATTCAATATATTAAGAAGGAATCCAAAAGAATTATTAAGTGACAATAATTAAAATTTTTGGTGCTTTTTAGCACCAAAAATTTTTTGGCTTTTAAATATCAAATAATATGCTGTATAATACGAGTGTAGAGGCTTAAGTGGAGGTATATATGAAAATATTAACTGTTGAAGATGATAATATGATAAGAGAGGGAATAAGTGAATATCTTTCAGAATTTGGATATACTGTTATTCAAGCTAAAGATGGAAGAGAAGCCTTGTCAAAATTTAATAGCGATATAAATTTGGTTATCTTAGACATTCAGATACCTTTTATAAATGGTTTAGAAGTGTTGAAAGAAATTAGAAAGAAAAGCAATTTACCAATTCTAATCTTGACTGCATTTAGTGATGAAGAATATAAAATTGATGCATTTACTAATTTAGTAGACGGATATGTAGAAAAGCCATTTTCATTGCCGGTCTTAAAGGCTAGAATAGATTCTTTAATTAAGAAGAATTATGGACATTTAGAGAAGTTTGAATATAAGGATCTATCGGTTAATTTTAATAGCTATACAGCTAAAATAAATGGTGAAGAAATAGATGTAAATGCAAAAGAACTAGAAGTATTAAAATGTTTAGTGGATAATAATGGACAAGTGTTAACAAGAATGCAAATTATTGATTATGTATGGAAAGATAGCGAAGAAACTCCTTATGATCGAGTAATAGATGTATATATAAAAGAACTTAGAAAAAAATTACAATTAGACTGTATAACTACTATAAGAAATGTAGGATATAAATTGGAGAGAAAATGAAAAAATTAAAGATATTTCCAAAAATGTTCATACAAATATTTTCTGTTCTTGGAATAATAATTATATTAGTTCATTCATTAGTTTTTTTTATCTTTCCTAAAACATATTTGGAGACGAGAAAAGAAAAGATTCATAATATTGCAAATGAAATTTCTAGTAATATGAATGGAAAAGAAATAAAATATATAGAACAAACTTTGGAGCTTTATTCTAAGAATAGTGAAATAAAAGCATATATAAAAGAAAAAAATAATAAGAATGAAATACAAATCAAAGATAATATAAATGTTAATTTAGAAAGTGATAGTAATTCTTTGATAATTGAAGAAAGAGAAATAAAGCTTAATGATGGTAAAAAAACAAATCTACAATTTGTTTCTACAGCTGATATGCAAAAAGATGCGAAAGATTTAAGCCTTAAATTTTTACCATATTCTTTATTAATATCAATTTTATTTTCTGCTATTATTTCTTTAATTTATGCAAAATCAATAAAAAATAATATACAAGAAATAAAAATTGTTACTGATAAAATGATGAAACTTGATAAAAAAACGCGTTTGAATAATCTTGGACTGATTGAGCCATCTGTCCGACATGGTTGAGCCTCCATTCCATTTTAGGCTGAGCCACTGTTCCGGATTCATTGAGCCGATTCCTTTAT
>UQQO01000140.1 GCA_900543175.1 uncultured Fusobacterium sp. | reverse complement strand
GTATATAGATTATAATACCATGGTTAAGAAAAAAATAAAATATTTTAAGGGGGTTTTTTATGTCAAAAAGAAATGCTCTTGAAACTGAAAATATAACTAAGCTATTTTTTAAGTTTGCAATTCCAAGTATCTTTGGAATGCTTATTGTTTCATTGGAGATTATGATTGATGGTATGTTCTTAGGTAGAAATGTTGGACCTTTAGGGTTAGCAGCAGTAAATCTATCTATGCCATTGATAAATTTTTTGATGAGTGTAGGGCTTATGATATGTGTAGGTGGGGGAGTTATCACAAGTATATACTTTGGTAAGAAAAAGTTAAATAAGGCTAGGGAGCTTACTTCTATAACTTTGATGCTTTTAGTTGGGGTTTTGGAGTTTCTATCTCTGATAGTTTTATTTAATTTGGACTTTTTTATCAACTTTTTAGGTGCAAATGAAGAGGTTTATCCCTATGTTAGAGCCTATATGATTCCAATGATGATAGGGGCATTCTTCTATACTTCGCCTATTTTTACAGAAACTTTTGTTAAGATAGAGGAGAAACCTAATTTAGTTTTTGTAAGTGGAAGTGTTTGTTTAACTTTTAATGCTCTGTTAGATTATCTATTTATACAAAAATTTCAATGGGGAATGGTAGGTGGAGCAACAGCTACACTTTTAGCTTGTATGTTTGGATTTTTAGCTCTGTTGCCAAATCTTCACTTTAAACTTCCTCAAAAATCTTTGAGAATATATTTGAAAGATATAAAGAATATATTTTTTAACGGAAGTTCAGAGATGTTATCCGTTGTATCTTCAACTTTTGCTATGTATCTATTTAATCTAACTCTTATGAAGAAAATAGGGGTATTAGGAGTTTCAGCTTTAACAATAGTTTTCTATATAAATCAGATGTTAAATATCAGCTTGTATGGACTTTCTCAAGCACTACAACCACTTGTTGCTTACAATTTAGGTGCTAGACATTTGGATAAAATCAAGAAAGTATTGAGAGTTTCTCTTATAACAGGGGGAACATTGGGAGCTATTGCATATATAGGAAGTCATATTTGGGGTGGCTTTATAATAGGAATATTTTCAAAGGGAAATCAAGAGTTAATGAGCTTAGCTAAAACTGCTCTATTCTATATTAGCTTTGCTTATCTGATCTCTTTCTTAAATATAATATCAACATCTTTCTTGACATCAATAGAAAAACCTATTGAATCTGTTGTAGTTTCTCTAGGTAGATCAATAGTATTTATAGCTATTCCACTATTTATACTTCCTGATCTAATAGGAGCAAAGGGAATTTGGCTTTCTATTCCAATAGCTGAACTTATGTGTTTAATAGTAAGTTACTACCTAATGAAAAAAGCTATTGCTCAAATAACTTGGAGATTAACAAAAAAATTAAAATAATATGTTTTTAATAGCTTTCTATGGTAAAATAATATTATAGAGAGCTATTTTTTTTATAAATTTTGAGGAGGGAAAATGAAAAAAGCAGAATTAAAAACACCTACAATTTTATTAAATATGAAGGCTATTAAAAATAATATAGAAGTGTATCAAGAGTTGTGTGATAAAAATGGAAAAGAGTTATGGCCAATGATAAAAACTCACAAAAGCAGAGAGATTTTGAAGATGCAAATTGAGGCTGGAGCTACTGGAGTTCTTTGTGGTACTCTTGATGAGTGTGAAATGTGTTGTGACATGGGAGTTAATAAGATAATGTATGCTTATCCTGTTGCAAGTAAAGAGAGCATAGATAGAGTTATTGAGCTTAGTAAGAAATCTGATTTTATTTTGAGATTGGACAGTGTAGAAAGTGCTAAAATGGTAGATGAGGCAGCAGGAGCAGAGGGGGTAACTATAAGCTATACAATTATAGTTGATAGTGGACTTCACCGTTTTGGAGTAGAGGTTGAGAAAGTTGCAGATTTTGCCAACCAACTAAAAGAGATGAAAAATTTAAAATTAAGAGGAATATCTACTCACCCAGGACATGTGTATGGGGCAAATTGTGAGGCTGATTTAGATAAATATATTATAGATGAGTGTGAAACTTTAAGAAGAGGAAAAGAGCTAATGAACAGTGTAGGTTATGAACTTGAGTATATAACAAGTGGTTCAACTCCTACTTTTTCTCAAGCTGTAAAAGATGAAAATATCAATGTATTTCATCCAGGAAACTATGTATTTTTAGATACTATTCAAATGTCAGTAAATAGAGCTACTGAAGAGGATTGTGCTCTTACTGTTTATGCAACAATAATTTCTCATCCAAGAGAGGATCTATTTATTTGTGATGCTGGAGCTAAATGCCTTGGACTAGATCAAGGGGCTCATGGAAACACTTCAATAGTTGGTTTTGGTAAAGTGATTGGACACCCTGAAATTATAGTAGCTGGACTTTCTGAAGAGGTGGGTAAACTTCATGTTCATGGGGAAACTAATCTAAAAATTGGAGATAAAATTGAGATAATACCAAATCATTCTTGTTCAACAGCAAATCTATGCAGTTACTATACAGTTGTTGAAGATGATGAGGTTGTGGGAAGTATTCCTGTTGATGTAAGGGGAAATAGTTTTAAAAGAATTTAATTAATAGTAATGAAAAAAACAGTTAAATATATTATAATATAATTAGGTATAAAACATTATAACAGGGGGGAGTGCAAATGGATTTTAAGAGAGAGTGGAGAAGAAATAAAAAAGTTTTTGCAGCAATTCTTACAATAGCATTACCTGCAATAGCAGACCTATTTGTTCAAACATTACTTGGATTTTTTGATATGGTGATGGTAGGTAGGTTAGGACCTGTGGCTATAAGTTCAGTTGGAGTTGGAAATGCTCCTGTACAAGCTGTAATACCAGTTTTCTTTGCTATAAGTATAGGAACAACTGCCATTGTAAGTAGGGCATTTGGTTCAAACAACACCAAAGAGGGAAGAAACTCAATGGCACAAAGTGTTATACTATCAATTCCAATCTCAATACTGATTACAGCACTATTGTTAATTTTTGAAGGAAGTATACTGAAATTAGTTGGAAGGGCAAATGATATGAACATGGAAATGACAGCTCAATACTATCAAGCAGTTGTTTTAGGATTGCCATTTCTTTGTTTTAACGTTGTATTTTTTGCTGCTTATCGTTCAATAAACAAAGCGTCACTTCCTATGATTTCAAATATAATAAGTGTTATCTCTAACGTCATTTTAAACTACTTATTTATCTTTACTTTAGGTATGGGAGTGCTTGGAGCTGGAATAGCAACTACTATTTCAAGGGGAATAATAACAGTTTTCTTTGTTTATCTAACATTCTTTACAGATAATTTCTGGGTATCTCTACCAATTAAAAGTCTAAAAACAGATAAAGAGATGATAAAAAGAATATTAAAAGTTGGTATACCTGCTGCTATTGAACAAGGAATATTTAGAATAGGGATGTTAGTTTTTGAAATGATGGTTATTTCTTTAGGAACAATAGCTTATACATCTCACAAAATAGCTCTTACTGCTGAATCATTCTCATTTAATATGGGATTTGGATTTGCAGTTGCTGGAACTGCTCTTGTAGGGCAACAACTTGGTAAAAACTCACCTAAAAATGCTGAGAGAGATGCTAAAGCAACAACAACATTAGCTCTATTGGCTATGTCTACTTTTGGATTATTTTTCTTTATATTGCCAGGAACAATTATAGCAATGTTTACTAATGACCCTCAAATTAGAGAGTTAGCAACTGGAGCTTTAAGATTAGTATCTATATGTCAACCTTTCCTAGCTGTATCAATGGTAATGAGTGGTTGTTTGAGAGGGGCTGGAGATACAAAAGCTGTTCTTTTAATTACTGCAATAGGAATGTATCTAATAAGAATACCTTTAACTTACCTTTTCCTTTACAAAATGGAAACAGGACTATTGGGAGCTTGGGTTGTTATGTCTATTGACTTAGGATTTAGAAGTATAGCAGCATATAGAGTATTTAAAAAAGGTAGATGGAGATATTTACACGTTTAATTTTAGGAGGTAACCTTGATAAATTTTAGATACATAGGATATGGAACAAGTTTTATAGCTGAATATTCAGGAAAAAATAATCAAAAAAAAGATTATCTATATATTTTCAATGACAATAGAATGAAATCTATATTTTCTAAGAAAATGAGATGGAATTTTTTTAATGATCAACCTACACTTTTAACCTTTAATGAGTTAAAAGAACAGATTTTTTATACAGATAAAGTTATATTAAAAGAGGCTAAGAGAATCTTAGCCTTTTATACATCTATACCAAAAGATATAAAAGAGGAGTTAGGGATAAAATCATACTATGATGTTATTGATTTTGCCAATGATTTTTTTGATTATTACAGAGAGATAAAAATTAATAAAGTTGATAAAATTGAGAATATACAAAACTGGCAGGAGAAATATTTTCTACACTTTGAAAAGATAAAAGAATCTTTTGACAGACTTTTGGAAAAATATAATTATATTCCTAGTGATTGGATTGAAGATTTACAATATTATAAAAAAGATTTTTTTGGTAGATTTAACAAGATAATTTTTGTTGATATTGTTGAGTTTGAAAAGGTGTATAGAGATATAATTATGGATTTAGGAGAGGAAAAGGAAGTAGAAATAGCTCTACAAATGGAGAAAGGTAGTTTTGATGAGGAGAATTTAAAATTTGCTGAAACTATTTTGCCAGAAACTTCCCCAAGCAACATATTTATATATCAATCTAAAGATGAATTAGAAGAAAGTATGAGCCTTATATATCTCCTTAAAGAGAAAGCTAAAAAAGGTGAATTCTACTCCCCTGCTCCTGAAAATAGTGAGTTTTTCAATCTATTTCCATTCTATTTTGGAAAATCTCAAGCTGTAACAATGAATGATACAAAGTTATATGCTTTTTTAAATGTTCAATTAAACCTTCTATTGAATATGGAAGAAAGGCTAGGGGAGACATACAATCTTTTAGAATTTGAAAAAGCTTTTGAAAATAGAGCCTTTAAAAAGTATTACTCTCTAACTGAAGAGGATATAAGATTGATAAAGAAGATCTCTTCAAACTTCTATCAATATATATCTTTGGATATTTTACATAGCAACGAGGTTCAATATCTTATTAGTGAAGATATTGGATTTACTAAGAAATTGGAAAAGATATTCAAAGATTTTAGTAGTATCTTAAAATTAAAAAGTGTAGATGAGTTATATAATTACTTTAAAAATGAGATATCTCTTGATAAATTTATTCAAAAAGAGTATGGAGATGTTTTTGAGAAATTCTTTGAAATCTTTGGAATAATGAAAGAGAATGAAAATATGAGTATACATAAAAATTTTAAATCATACTTTGATGGTAACTTAGGTAT
>UQQO01000139.1 GCA_900543175.1 uncultured Fusobacterium sp. | reverse complement strand
CTTCAATATATTCTTCAATTTCTTTTTTATAATGCTTAGTAGAAACAGCTAATTTTGAAAAAATCATAAATGAATATTCAAAATATTGTGATGAAGTAATTTCCATTTTATTTAATTTTATTGCTGTTTTGTTTAATCTTTTAAATATTTCTTTTAATTGAGTAACATTAGAATCATCAATAGTTATTAATGGAATGAAATAATTTAAAATTTTTACTCTTATTTCTTTTTCTAAATTCTTATAATTTCTATTATCATATTCGAACTCTCCATTAATAAACATTTCTATTGTTTCTAATCTTTGTCTTCCATCTAAAACATGATAAATATTTTGCATTTTTTCTTCATCCAAGACTCCACTAGAAATAAAAATAGGAGGAATTGGATATCCATTAATTATAGTATCTATTAATTCAACTCTATCCTCTTCTTTCCATGCTGAATTTCTTTGAATTTTTATTTTATATTGTAATATTTTTCCTTGTAACCAACTATATAAATCTACTATTTTCATTTGAGATTGTTTAAAAGAAATTTGTTCACTTATATTCATATTTTCCTCCTATTTTATAATATTAACAGGTTCAGGAATAATAGTTTCAGATATATTTTCAAATATTTTTTCTCCGTAAAAACCATAAAGTTTTTTTATAAATGATCTTTCAGTTAAATATATACAAATACTGATTTTTCCTGAACAACCGTTCATTTTTTTTTCTATGTGTTTTTTTAATTTTAAATTATATAATGGATGTAAAAATCCCTTACATATATTTTCCTTATATTTACAATTAAATTCATTAAATTCATCAAAATATTTTGAAAATAGATTTGTATCGATTATTGCATAGTCATAATCTGTTTTCTCATTAAATTCTGATTTTATTTTTAATTCATTTTTTTCTATTTTAAATCCTAAATGTCTTGATCCTATTAAAAAAATATTTCTAAAATCTGTATGGAAAACTTCGCTAATATATTTTTTATGTTTATAAATAATTTGATTGTTATCTATGAATGTAGAATAGTTAAGAAAAATATTTTGAATAATTTCTTCTTTAGTATTTCCATTTTCTAACATTTCCTTATATATTTGCCTTATTTTTTCTAATGTTATCTCTTTCATAAAATTCCCCAATTTAAAAATTAATTATAAAATTGTATTATCTTTTCTTCAACTCTCTCAACTGCTCCAGTAGTCTAATATCTAAGCTTGGATTCTCTATATAGTCATCAATATAGTTATCATCAATCAATAGTTCAGCAGCGAAAGTGTTAGCTTCTAACTCTATTTTATTATTTAACCTAGGAAACAAGTCATAGTCTTTTAAAGCCTGTACCTCTTTAGAATTATGTAAAATAGCATGTCCAAGTTCATGAGCTAATACAACCTTTTGGCAAAACTCATCTAACTTCTCATTTATAACAATAAATTTATTCCCCAGTATCTTTTTATAAATCCCTTTTATGTCCCCAAGATCTAAATAAAAGATTTCTATTTTTAACATAGAACATAATGAGTATGGATTTCTTGTGCCATATTTCTTTTCTAGGTTTTTAACCCTTCTTTTAATATCCATACACATCACACCTATTTTTTTTCTTCTTTTTTATCCGACTTATGAGCATATTTTTCTTTGTTGATTTCTTTACTTCTAAAGAACATTTCATTTATAGCCATCATAACTTTTTGTTTATCTTCATCGCTAGCATTTTCATCATTGAATAATAAAGTAGCTGCATTTATTACTTTTTCATATTGTGCTATCTCTCTTTTATTAAGATGATCTAATCTTTCATCATCTGGATCAATATATCCAAGCTCTTTAAAAATAGGTATATAATTTATTTTATTGGCTTTACATAATGCCCTTAAGTAAGCAGCATTCATATTTTTTACAGTACCATTTTCATATCTTGAAATATTACTACTGTCTAATTCTATATTAAAATCTTTCTTTAAGATCATTTGAACATCTTCAAGGCTATAACCTAATTCTTTTCTTTTTTCTTTCAATAATTTTCCAACTTCTTTATTCTTTTCAAGCATAAATATATCACCTCTTTTAATTTAATTATAATCTAAAGTTTGCGAAAACACAAAAAATACTATTGCATTATCGCAATTAATGTGCTAAAATAAATTTATAAAGATAAGACCAATTGAATAAAAGTGACATAAAATCTTATTTTTTTTAATTAGTTTAATGCGATATTGCAAAATAAGGAGGAAAAATAATGAGAAACTTAGTTGAAAACATTATTGAAAAGTTAGAATATTTTGAAATTGAATGTGAGGAATTGAAAAAAGATGCTTATAGCGAACTTGAGGTTAATGAGTTCCCAGATAATCAATATCTTTGGGCAATAATCAAAAGCATGGCGGAAAAATTAGAGAATTATACAGCCTAGAAATAAAAAAAGACCCCGAAGGGTATGAGGTAAGGGATTACTTACGATGCTTAATCCAACAAATAACAATGATAACTATTCCAAGTAAAAGAATAGCCCCGCCATCAAAGTTAAATACAGGATTGGAAATAACAATGTTCATTCCCTCAACCTCCTGAGATAGTTTACTTATGCTCACAAGGCTGTTGACACCTTATGAACATAAAATAAGCTCCCACGGCGGAGTGAGAGCCTATTTCATCAACATTTTTAAAAATACTATCTCAGTTGCAAAGCCCCTTCGAGTAGGTACCTTACATCAACAGTATAACAAGTATATATCAAAAAGTCAAATTTTTGGGAGGAACTTATGAGAGTTATAGAGATATTAAAAAGAGCAAATGATAAGTTAGAGCCTGTATCAGACAAGATATTAAATAAAATGTCTGAGTTGTTTGGTGAAAAGTTACCTAAATTTTTAAAGAGAAATATAGTTAAAGCATATGTCTTAGCTTTCTTTGTAACAATAGCAGCTATGATTCACGCTTATATCCAAAGAGGGTATCTTGCATTTGGGGGAGAAGTGATGATTATGTTACTTCCTTTAATGCTGGATATGTACCTTGGAATGAGAGGTGACGAGTAATGAGTTGGCATAATGACTTTGACGGTCCTAGCATAGCTGATGATTATGCAAAAGCTCATAGACTAGGTCCATACGAGGATGACTTTGAGGAAGAGAAAACTTTCTGCGAATGTGGAGAACATGAAGCTGATTATGAAGTTTTCTACTGGAATAGCAATTATAAAAATGGAATGAAATTCAATATCTATCTATGTAAAAGCTGTTTACAAGAGTTTGTAGATAGCTGCATAGAAGATGGTGATTCATATGAGATAAAAGAAATTTAAGTTTTTAACACAGCTCTCACGCTGATGAGAGCCATGTCAAAAATTTAAAAAAGAGGTGAGTCTTTATGACTGTTAAAGAGCTAAGAGAAAAAGCTAAATCATTAGGTTTAAAAGGTTATAGCAAATTAAAAAAGGCTGAACTTGAAGATCTTATTGAAAAAACTGAAATGGATAAAAAAGATTTAACTGAGGAAGATTTAAAAACTATAGTTCCTCCAATCGTGAAAATTTACTCTTATGAAAATCAAGAGCAATGGCACGATCTAAGAGGGATAGGAGTTGGAGGATCTGACATAGGAGCTATCCTTGGAGTCAATAAGTGGAAGTCTGCTATTGATGTCTATATTGACAAGACTGAGGGTAATAAGAGTGTGAATAATAGATTTACACACTTTGGACATAAACTTGAGAAAGTAGTGTTTGAAGAGTTTGCTGAGAGACATCCTGAATTGAAGTGCTACACAGTGCCTTACACAATTCAAAGAGGTGTATGTGTGGCAAATGTCGATGGAATGTTCTATGATGCTAAAACTGACAGATACGGAGTTATAGAGCTTAAAACTACATCTGCATATAACAAAGATGAGTGGACAGGTGATACAGTGCCTCAGTCATATTATGCACAAGTTCAGCATTACTTGTATGTGACAGGCTTGAGATTTGCTTATATAGCTTGCCTGATTGGTGGAAATGATTATAAAGAGTTCTACATTGAGAGAGATCTCGATGATCAAGAGCTTATTGAAGAGAGAGCTAATGACTTTTGGAAAAATCATGTTCTTAAAAAAATACCTCCAATGGTTGACGGCTCTGATTCATATTCAAAATATCTATTAGAACAGTCTGAGAAAGAAAATGAAGAGGTTTTTGAGCTTGATGAGATAACAATTAAGGGTGAAGAGTATAAAGCTATTAAATCAGAGATAGAAGAGTTAGAGAAGAAAAAGAAACTTATAGAGCAAGAGATTTTAAAAGCTATGAATGAAAAATCTTGTAAAAAAGCTAAAGCTGGAGATTTTAAGTTTACTATTGTAACTACTGAAAGAAGTTCAATAGATAAAAAGAAAATGGAGCTTGAAAATCCTGAAATTATGAAGATCTATAAAGAAGTTGAAGCTGAGTATACAACTATAAAAGCAAGTAGTTATTTAAAAGTATCATAATTAATATAAAAATTTAGGAGGATAAAATGGAAACTAAAGTAGCAAAAAATAGTTTAGCAAAAGCTGCTAATGCAGTTACAGAGAAAAAGAAAGAGAAAACAATATATGACATTATAGAGGCTGGAAAAGCACAGTTTGCAGCAGCACTTCCAAAGCACTTAAATAGTGATAGATTTACTAGAATAGCAATTACTTGTGTAAGACAAAATCCTGAGTTAGCTAAATGTTCAGTTCCTAGCTTATTAGGTAGCTTAATGACAATAGCACAGCTAGGATTAGAACCAGGAGTACTAGGACAATGCTATCTAATACCTTTCAGAAATGCAAAACTTGGTACTGTTGAATGTCAGTTACAATTAGGGTAAACCTTTTGCCCAGACATATAGCAATATATGTTGTATACTACGTGAACTGTTATCCAAACAGGTGTGCATATTTGATTATGTGCTAACGGTGAAACCTTCCATATTTTAAAGGCAATACCGTGCTATAAAAATTTAAGGAGAAATACATGACAGGCATTTATAAAATTACAAATAATATTACAGGAAACTTTTATATAGGGCAAAGCATTAATATTGAAAAAAGATTTAAAGAGCATAAAAGAAAAAAATTAAAAACAAAACTTTCAAAAGATTTTCAAAAATACGGATTAGACAACTTTACATTTGAAATTGTTGAGATTGTAAGTGTTGATAAACTTAATGAAAAAGAATTGTTTTATATAGAAAATTTAAAGCCTTATTATAACTCTAAGAAAGCAGTTGTGAATGATTGTCTTAGAAATATCTCAAAAGATACTATTGCTAAGTTAAAAGCAAGTGGAAAAAAGCATTGGGAAGAAAAAAGTCAGGAAGATAAAGAAAAATTAATAAAAAATAATCTCAAAGGTCCTGCTTTAAATCATAAAGTATCTGAAGAAACAAGAAATAAAA
>UQQO01000138.1 GCA_900543175.1 uncultured Fusobacterium sp. | reverse complement strand
CAACTAGCCTTTAATCAAGGAACAACTTTGATTATTAAGATGTAAAAACGAAGTTTCTGTTATCCTTAATGTAGCACAGGACTTCGCCTGTGTCTCAAAAGTAGTAGTCGTTTACACTCCTCTACTTTTGGAAATTACGGCTTTAGTTGATATTGGTATAGAATTTTTCTTTTTAAATATAGTTACTTTAATATATCTTTTAATAATTCAAAGCCTGTAAAAAAGTGTATATGAGGGTAACCAGCCTTTACATTTTTATTTTCAAATATACACTTCCAATTTTTTCCATTAGGTTTTTCAGCTAGATATCCCCTTTGCTCCTCTAAAACCTCTTTTATCTTAGAGTAGTGGAACTCATGCCCTCTAGCTACAACCTTTCCATCTTTCAATATATTTATATAGCCAAAACGAGATATATCCAGACGATTTCCCATTTTTACACTACAACCAACTAAATTGCACATTGGATAGATAGTTCCATCTAACATCTCTATCTCTTTAGATAGAAACATAAATCCCCCACACTCTCCAAAGATTTTCCCACCATTTTCAGCAAACTCTCTAATTGAGTTTAGCATCTCTTGATTTTCACTTATCTCTTTTCCAAAAGATTCAGGGTATCCACCACCAAAATACAATATATCTAAATTTTCAGGTATTTTCTTATCTTTTACAGGAGAAAAGAATATAGTTTCTATTCCTAAATGGTTAAAAAGTTCTATATTATCATTATAATAGAAACTAAAGGCACTATCTTTAGCTATTCCCATTCTCATTCCCTTATACATATCTTTTTTATCTTCAAAGGGATTTTTTACCTCTTGCATCTCAACTTGTGAGGCGATTTCTAATATTCCCTCTACATCTAAAGTTTTATATAGATTCTCTTTTAATCTATCTATTTTAGATTTTAGATCTCCAATCTCTTCAGCTTGTAAAAGCCCAAGATGTCTACTTCCAATATGCAAACTATCATCTTTAGGCACATAACCTAAGCACTTTACATCTGTATATTTTTCAATAGCCTCTTTAAATATTGCATAGGTTTTTTCACTAGAAACCTTGTTTATAATTACCCCAGCTATATTTACTCTTTTATCTAGCATCTGATATCCTAGAACTTGAGCTGCAATACTTGTTGATTTTCCTATTCCATCAACTACCAGTATCACAGGAACTCCTAAAACTCTTGAAAGATGAGCTGAACTGTTGTTGTCAAGGGTATTGTCCACCCCATCATATAGCCCCATAACTCCCTCTATTATAGAGATATCCTTTTGATGTGAATAGAAACTATATTTAACTCCCTCTTCTCCCATCATAAAAAGATCTAGGTTATAACTCTTGTTTCCAGTTACAAATTGATGAAACCCTGGGTCAATATAGTCTGGTCCTGTTTTAAAAGGTGAAACATTATCAAATAGTGACATCAGCCCCATTGAAACAGTAGTTTTCCCTATTCCACTGTTTGTTCCTGCTAACATAAATGCTTTCATCTCATCACCTCTTCCAATGTTTTTAAAACTTTTATATTATTCTCTCTATTTTTTATTGCAAGTCTAATATAGCTCTCATTTAGATATTGAAAATTAGAGGCATCTCTTACAATTACACCTTTTTCAATCATCTTTTCTCTCACATATGATGAGTTATATTTTAAAAGCTTTACTAAAATAAAGTTTACATTTGTTCTGTAAGTTCTAATATTTTCTATTTTTTGACTCTCTTCAAAGAACCACTTTTTCTCTTCAGCTATCCATTTTTCAGTTGTTTCTATATACTCACTATCCCAAAGCATTGTTTTCCCTGCAAGTTCAGCAAATGAGTTCACACTCCAAGGTTCTTTGTAGCTTTCCATCTTCTTTAAAACTTCACTGTCAAAGGTTATTCCATATCCAAGTCTAACCCCAGGCACTGCAAAGAATTTTGTTAAAGCTCTCATAATAAATATATTTTTGCTTTTTAAAAGAATAGCTGTTTGATTTTCCCAATCCTCTACAAACTCAATAAAAGCTTCATCTATAAATAGTTTTATCCCTCTTTTTTCAAGTTCACTATTTATTCTTTTAATCTTTTCAAGAGGTATAAAGCTTCCTGTGGGGTTGTTAGGATTACAAATCACTACTAAATCACATTGTGGTAACTCTTTTAAAAAGTTTTCTACATCTAAATTCCAACTATTTTCCTCTAAAAGTGGATAGTATAAAATCTCACTCTCTATTGTATCCAAAGCTCTCTTATACTCAGCAAAGGCTGGAGCTACTATAAGAGTTTTCTTAGGTTTCATAGCTTTCATATGTAAAAATAGAATCTCTGTTGCTCCATTTCCCACAACTATATTTTCCAATTTTACTCCATTGTATTTAGCTATATTCTCTCTTAACTCCACATACTCAGGATCTGGGTATTTCTCCAATATATGAAAACTGTTAATCACTCTCTCTTTAAATTTTTCTGGGACTCCTAAGGGGTTGATATTTGAGCTATAATCTAGTAGATTGTCCTTTCCCTCTCTTTGAAGTCTATATATATTACCACCATGTAAATCCATTTTTCACTCCTTAAATGCTGAAAATTAAAGCAATAGCATATCTTATTATTGTAAATAAAGCTAGTCCAACCCAAGATGTAACATATAGAAGTCTAATAGCTCTTTTTATATCTCTCAAATCAAAGCATTTTAATCTATCTCCAATAGTTGGTTTATCATAGACTTTTCCAAAATAGCTTGTTTTACCCCCAAATTGTACCCCTAAAGCTCCTGCAAAAGCTGCTTCAGAGTTACCAGAGTTAGGACTTGAATGGTTTAATCTATCTCTAAAAAACACTCTCCATGCCCCTTTATAGTTCATTCTTAACATCATAGCTGCTATTGGAATTATAACCCCCCCTGCCAATCTTGCAGGTATAAAGTTTGCCACATCATCTGTTTTTGCTGATACCATTCCATAGTCCATATATTTTTCATTTTTATATCCAACCATTGAATCTAATGTATTTATAGCCTTGTATCCCATTGCAAAAGGTAGAGCAAGAGAAACTCCACCAACAGTGAACAGACTTCCTACAAAGGCAAAAAACATAGGTGCTATCACTCCATCAACTGAGTTTTCACTTATTGTTTCTAGCACACTTCTTGTAATCTGTCTTACATCCATATTCCCAGTATCTCTACTTACTAAATAAGATAGCTCTCTCTTAGCCTTTTCCAAATCTCCATCTGTAAGAACTTTACAAACTCTAAATCCCTCATCAGCAAGACTTTTAGTTGCTAAAGTTGTATAGAGGAAAAACACCTCAAGCCCTTGTGATAGTTTTGCTAAGTAGTAAGATACAACTGCTGTTGTTCCCACTGTGATTATCATCAATAATCCACCTGTTAGCTTCTTATTTTTAGCCTTGTATAATATCTTCTCCAATGTTGAAATAAGCTTTCCTATAAATCTTACAGGGTGTGGAAACCAGTGGGGATCTCCGAAAATCAGATCCATTATATAAGCTATTCCATATTTTGCTAAAAAATTCATTCTTAATCACCTAGTATCTCATATATCTTTTTAATATCTATATTCTCTCTAACAACTTTCTCAAGTTTGTCAAACTCTCTCTCTCTGTACTCATCAAAGGTAATTCCCTCACCAAGTTGTTCCATACCTTTTTTCTCTCTAATTCTATTTAAAATAGTTCTTGTTACCTTTTCATTATCAAAAATTCCATGAAGATATGTTCCAAAAATATTATCCTTAACAACTGCCACTATATGATCATCCTCTGTTACTGAAGATTCATTTCCAACAGTTACCCCTTGATGTATCTCATAACCTTTGATCTCTGTTCCATCAAGCCCCTCTAATATACCTTTTGTATTTACTAACTTACCAGTATATTGAATAGTGTTTTTCTCCTTTTCCATTACTGTTTCTGTATCTAAAATTCCAAGTCCTGGAATCTCTTTGATGTCACTTTCTATTCCATAAGGATCTTTTACTCTTTCACCAAGAATTTGGAAACCACCACAAATTCCTACAATTACAGTTCCATTTCTCGATGCTTTGATAATTTCAGTAGCTATTCCCCTATCTTTAATATCTTTCAGATCATCAATAGTGTTTTTAGAACCTGGAATAACTATCATATCCTCATTTCCTAGCTCATCAGCAGAGGTTACATAATTGATAGTTACATCATCTTGAATACTTAAAGCATCAATATCTGTGAAGTTAGATATATGTTTTAATTTTATTACAGATATTTTTATCCCTTTATTTTCCTTAGAATTTTTAAATCTATCTGTAAGGCTATCCTCATCTTCTATATCAATATCACTGTAAGGCATTACTCCAACAACTGGCACCCCTGTTAGCTCCTCAAGCTTTGATAATCCAGGTTTTAATATATTTACATCTCCTCTAAATTTGTTGATGATTACCCCTTTTACCCTTGCTCTTTCCTCTGGAGTCATAAGCATAATTGTTCCATAGACAGATGCAAAAACTCCCCCTCTGTCTATATCTGCAACTAATATTACTGGAGCATCAGCCATTTTAGCCATTCCCATATTAGCTATATCTTCCTCTTTTATATTTATCTCAACTGGACTTCCTGCTCCCTCAATTACAGAGATATCAAAGTTTTCTCTAATATAGTCATAAGACTTCATAATCTCTGGCTTCAAAGAAGTTTTAAACTTTCCATATTCAAGTCCACTCATATTTCCAATAGATTTTCCATTTACAATAACTTGAATCTTTCTAGCAGTTGTAGGTTTTAAAAGGATAGGGTTCATATATGCCTCTGGCTCTATTCCTGATGCCATAGCTTGAACAACTTGAGCTCTCCCCATCTCTCCACCTGTTTTGCTTATATATGAATTTAGTGCCATATTTTGAGATTTGAATGGTGCTACTTTGTAACCATCTCTATGGAAAACTCTACAAAGTCCAGTTACAGTTATACTCTTTCCTGCTCCAGATGATGTTCCAACTATCATAATATTTCTATGTTTCATACTCATGCTCCTCACAAAATTTTAATTAAAAAAGAATGACTAATAAATTAAAAAAACACCAAAATTAAACTTTAATTTGATGATTGTAATAATATATAGTCATTCTTAATCTATTTTTATATATTTTTTGCTTACTAATGATGAACAATTTTTTCTCCTCCATAAAATTTACTGGAGAGAAGTTGCTAACACTTCCCCGTCCCCGCAGGATAGTCGTAAAGTTTTTAAGGCAGGTCTCCTGACTCAGATTCTTCCTACTCACAAGCCTTCCCAAAATAATTCAGTGGTATTCTTGCTTTCATCATCTTTACAGTGGCGGGACCGCGTAAGCTTTGCACTTAACTTCCCTTTTAATTGTATAATACAAACCTTAAAAATTTTATTTTTATCTTATGTCAATTAT
>UQQO01000137.1 GCA_900543175.1 uncultured Fusobacterium sp. | reverse complement strand
ATTATAGGTTAAATTATTTTCAATATATTGTAACTGATATAATAAGATATAAAAAAGAGGAACGAATATTTTTGGAGCCTTCCCACTTCTTAACCTATCTAAAGAAAATTTCCTTCTCTTGTGTGCATACTAGATAGTCCATCATTACAAAGAATTAAAATATCTTTTAGTCCTCATTTATTTATAAAAGTTAATGAAATTATTATTTTTTATTATTTATTATATTATTAATATATTTACAAATATCTTCTAATTCTTTCATAGTTAAAGGAGCATTTATTTTTAGTTGATGAACTTTAGCTGAGCTTTTTATTTCAATATTTTGTTTATTTTTTTTAGCTTTTAATTCTTTTAGATATTTTTCTAATTCAGATTTACTAAAATCTTTTAATTCATCTACTAAAGTTTTTATTTCTTCTAGGTTATTTTCTTCAGTTAATTTTTTATATTTTATAATTCTATTAATCAGATCAGAAGAAGAAACTCCTATTTCATTTACTTTTTCTTTAAGAGGTGTAGGATAATTTAAAATACCTTTAAGTTTAAGTATTTGTCTTGTTCCTAAATTATACTGCTCTCCTATCTCTTCAATAGGAATAGAATAATTTTCTGAAGCATCGTATATTCTTTGAGCTAATTCTAAAGGTTTTAAATTTTCTCTATGAGTATTTTCATTTACTTGGAAAGTATCTAAATCTTCTTTAGTATATACTTCTGGAACTATAATCACTTCTCCATCGAATTCATACTCACTTCCTGAAGTTATGATTCCTGAATATATAGCTGTTAATCTTCTAAAACCTGAAATTATTCTATATTTTCCATCATTTCTTTTTTGGATATAAACAGGATTAATTAAACCTACTGAATATATAGAATTAGATAAAGCTTTAATGTTTTCATCTTCAAGATATTTTTGGAAATCTATATCTCTTAATATAAAAGTTCTATCTTCAAAATCAATATTATCTATAATATTGTGAGTTAGTTGAACTTGAACAGCTCCCTCAATATTACTTATATTGTATTCATTTATATTTTGTTCATTAAAATTTTTATTATTGTTCGTAGGAATATCAATTCCGTCAAAAGCTCCGTTATATTTGTTCATGCTTATGTCGTTCATTGCTTCGTTTGGTTTTTGACTCATTTTTATATCTCCTTATTTTTGATTTCTTGATATATTTTTTCACATATTTCAGTAAATTCTTTTGCTGATTTAGAACTAGGTGAATATGCAAATATTGATTTTTTAGCTGTATTAGATTCTATAACAGTAGTACTTCTACTAATCAATCCTAAAAATTGATCTCCAAAGAATTCTTCTAGCTTTTTTATGCTTTCTTTTTGGATATTTCTATTAGGGGTATATAAAGTACCAATTACTGCTGATATATCTAAATCAGGGTTATTTAAATGCTTTCTAGCTAAGTCTATAATATATGGCATTTGTACTGCTCCATCAACGGCATTAGGTTCAAGTTGAATAGGCATAACTATATAATTAGCTATAGCAAGAGAAGCTACATGCATATCTCCAAATCCCGCTCCTAAGTCTATGATAACAGCAGAATATTGTGACATATCTATTTGATCTAATATTTTTTTTAGTAAAGAATCTTTAAATGATATTGTTTTAAATGCTAAGATACACATTCTAATGTCAGCAGGAATCAAATCTATATTTTCATTAACATGAACAATAGTATTATTAACTGTTACTTCCATAGGAACATTTTCGTATCCTATAATATTATTATTTTCGTCTCTTATAGGTATTTTAAAATATTCTTGTCCTACTACTAATTCAAAAAGAGAAGGTTTATCTAAGTTAATTGCATTAAATGCCATAGTAAAGTTACCTTGAGCATCAGCATCAATACATAAAACTTTTTCATTTTTTATCTCTGAAAAATAATATGCTAATGTTCTAGAAAATTCTGTTTTCCCTGTCCCACCTTTTTGACCAAATGAAATGATTATAGGAACTTTATTAGTATTTATAGTTTTCTCTTTTAATAAAAGTTTCTTTTTTTTAGGTAAAGCCATTAGTTATTCCTCCTAACAATGATATTTTATTATTTAATCATTTACTCTATAAGTATCTTTATAAAATCCATAATTAAATAATAAATTTAAACTTATCTATTTGGATAAAAGTAGTTTGATATAATATACATGTATATGTATATATTTCTCTATAGTTTAAGGTTCACTGTTTATATTGTATGACAGCATGCTATCGTTGTTTTTTGAAAATGAGCCCTTGATTTCATTGACCTAAATACTCATACGAGGTGCGGCTACCCCAGTCGCATCTAATACGAGTATTTTTACTCATCTAATACGAGTATTTAGAGCATCAAGTACGAGTATCTAGCTCATCTAATACGAGTATCGTGCTTTTTAGGCAGCATTTTTATGGTCTCATCAAATACGAGTAACTATAAAATAGCATTTTTCATACTCACCTAATACGAGTATTTTTATTATTATAGCATTTTTTAGACTCATCTAATATGAGTATCTTATATAAAAAAGCATATTTTACACTCATCAAATACGAGTATATTAGTAAAAAGCATAAAAGCCGCATCTAATAATGTAATCTAAAATGCTTTCTTATATGCTATAGCATATTTGGGTCGCATCAAATACGAGTATATTTATACTGGAGTTTATATGTGCTCGCATTCAATAAGAGTATTTTGAATATAAACTAATTTTATTTTTCAATATAGATACATTTGTTTTTTTGTTTGAAAAAATCTGAAAAAACTGTTATACTTAAATAGCATTTTAACATTATTAGTTACGGTAAGCATTTTGACATTATTAGTTACGGCTCTATTATAACATACTAAATATAAAAAACATATATAAAAAATAAAAAAAGAAAGGGGTAACAATGGATAACGAAATAGAAGTTATTACTGATGCAGATGAGGATAGTAGCAATAAAAAGGTAATTGAACAAACTATATATGTTCCAGAATTAGAAAATGGATTAGTAAGAATGGATATGAATATTATAGAGTATCCGTTGTTTACCAAAAATAGAAGAATAAAACCAAACGTAAGAGTACGTTTTGTTATAAATGATAATAGGAATAAAACTATTGAGATTATTCCAGCAGCAGATGAAGTTGTTCCTGGAGAATTTGAAAAAGCAGTTTTTATTGCTTTGAGCAAAATAATAAAGCAGAATGGCTATAAAAATACATTTGTGACTACTGCAAGCGAAATATTAAATAATATGGAAGTTTCAATAGCTTCTCAAAGATCTCTATATAAAAAAGTTAGAGTTGCTTTAGAAAGACTTGGTAAGACAAGCTATGTCTTTAATAATACATTGTATTCAAGTAAAGAGAAAAATCTCATAAACTCTAAAATAATCACAAAGATTTTAGAAGTACAGATCATAACTAAAGTAAGTAAAAATGATATAGAAAAGTATTCCGAAATGTCTGAAGAAAGAAGAAACTTCCAAGAGGAATATTTCAAAGATAGCAGATTAAAAGAAGTATTTGTAATAAGTTTTGGTAACTATTTTTACCAGAATATTATGAGTAAAGGATATTTAGTATATTCATCTTCTCAATTATTAGGATTAAGAAGTAATGGAATGGCATTAGATTTATATATGCTTATAACTAAAGCAAGAATGTATAACTTGATGTATAAAGAAAACTTTTTAAAATTAGCAGGGAGAATAGGAATTAAACTTTATAAAAAGAATTATTTAAGAAATAAAAAAAGCTTGGAAGAGGCAGCAAAAGTATTACTTGAAAAAAAATTAATAGAAAATTATAAATTTGTAAAAGAAGGAACATGGAATACAGCTTATTTTGAATTTTACTTCACAGAAGAGCATAATAAGATTAAGCAAAATAATTTTATGGAAGATAAAAATGCTTTTGGAGAAATTGTTATATCTCAACATGATGAGTTAGAAGAAGCTAGAATAAAAAAATCAGAGATTTTAAAAAAGCATAAAGTTTCAGAAGGAGAAATAGAATATGCTATATCAAAACTTCCATATAATCTAAGAAGATTAAAAACTATTTCATATTTAATAAAAGATGCTATAGCTACTTATGGATTAAAAAGAATATTACAAGCCATAGAATATACTAAAATCAATGCGAAGACTAAGCCAAAATCATTCTTAGATAAAGCTATAGAGTTTAATTATGGTTCTAAAATAGAAGTAGAATTACCCAAGCAAATTGTGTTAGATCAATTAGGTGCTGCTAAAGAAGAAAAGTCTAAACCTATTTCTACTGAAGTAGCTTTTAACAAATTTATGGAACTAGATGAAAAAAAACAATTGTCTATAATGAAAAAAGCTATAGAGGATAGCATTGAAACTACCTTACAATTTAGTGGTAAGGTCAATGATGATATGAAAGAAAATATTAGACTTGGTATAGAATCTAACTTTAGAAAAGAGCCTAATAAATATTTAGCTCAATGGTTAGTTGATAAAAAATTCTTCGAAAAGAAAAAGGATGAGACATCTGGAGAAGAATCTAAAATGGATTTTTTAATGAAAAAGTTAGAAAGTAAGAAAAAAGAAGTAAAAATAACAACTGATGATATTCAACAAGCTCTTTTCAGCACTAAACAGTTATCTAATGAGGAAGCAGTTAAAGAGGTATTCAAAGAACCGCTAAAAGAAAAAAAGGTTGAAGAAATAATTGAGATTCCTCTAGAAGAAAAAGAAGTTAAATCAGAACCTGTTAAAGTTGAAGTTATAGAAGAGTCATTAGATGATTATGTAGAAATCAAAGAAGTTAAAACTTATATCAATAATGCTATAGCTTTATATGCTGATCTATTAGATTTAGATGAAGAAGCTATGAATAATATAAAGAAAGATATTGCTAAGGTAATTTTGCCACTAGCAATGAGAAATAAACTTACTAGAAAGAAGTTAGAAGAGCTTATACAAATAGAATTAGATAAATTATAGTTCTGTTTTAATACAAAAGGTTCAACCAAAAGTGAACCCGATGCACATGAAAAAAATAATAAAAACGATAAGGCTAAAATTCATTATTTTAATATATCAAACAGAAGAAATTGGTGATATAAAATGGATAATAAGGAAAGAATAATAGAAATTTAAAAAAGAATTAAAGCAAAATGTTTTAGATTTTTTAAATCATGAATACATTATTAAAAAAATATGGAGAACCACTTTGTATTCATAGCTTACAAGGTGGCTATAAAATTGTTTTGGTTAAATTGAAAAATGGAAAATTCTATTGCACAATAAATAAATATTCATTAGACGAAATAGAAAATCTTAAAATAGAAGATTATGAAGGAGTAATTGAATAATAGATTTATTTTCTAGTGTTTTTTCTTGAAAACTATTCAAATTAAGAGTATGATTGAAGCACTCCATTTATATTATTGTGACCAAGAAGCGATACTAAAAAAGTGCTGAGAAGAAAAAATTCTTTTCAGCACTTTTTATTAATTAGGAAAGTATAGATTTTAAAATTCAAAAAAATAAAAAAATATT
>UQQO01000136.1 GCA_900543175.1 uncultured Fusobacterium sp. | reverse complement strand
GATTACACTATAACTGATGAAATTCAAAAGAAAATAAATAGATTTCAATGTAGAAAAATTCAAGTCTCTGATAAAATTTTCTCTCAACTTACCTCTCAAGAAAATTCACAAGGGGTAATTGTAATTTATCCTATGAAAAAAGGAGATCTAAGTATTTTAAATGATAATATAGTTGTACTTGATAAGATAGGAGATCCAGGAAATCTAGGAACTATTATAAGGGTAGCTGATGCAGGAGGATTTAAAGATATTCTACTAACTAAAGGAAGTGTAGATTGCTGGAATGAAAAAGTTGTAAGAAGTAGTATGGGATCTATTTTAAATATGAATATTATCTATTTAGAAGAGGAAGAGTTAATATCTTTCTTAAAAGAAAAAGGGTATAAAATGGAAGTTACTGCACTAGATAAAACTTCTATTGAGTATACTGAAATGTCTTTAGGTGAGAAAAATGCTATTATTTTTGGAAATGAAGGGAATGGAGTTTCTCAAAGATTTTTAGAAGTTAGTGATGAAAAACTTATAATTCCAATCTATGGAATAGCAGAATCACTTAATGTTGCTATGGCTTGTGGAATTATTTTATATAAAACTAGGGAGATTTTGGGGGCAAAAAATTAATGAACAAGTATAAACATTTAGAGAAAAAAGAGGTTTTTAAAAATAATCATATAGCTGTATATAGTGAAAAATTGCAACTTCCCAATGATAAAGTTGTAGAGTGGACTTTTACCTCTAAAAGAGAGGCAGTAGGGATTATTGCTGTTTTTGACGACGATACAACTTTATTAGTAAAACAGTATCGTCCTGCTGTCCAACTTGTAACAACAGAGATTCCTGCTGGTATTCTTGAAAAGGGAGAAGATCCTAAAGATGCTGCTCTTAGAGAGCTAGAAGAAGAAACAGGTTATAGAGCTGAAAAAATTGAGAAGATCTGTGAATTTTATAGTAGCCCAGGAATAACTGCTGGAAAATTTTATCTTTTCTATGCTGAAAACTTAAAAAAAACTCATCAACATTTAGATGAAGATGAGTTTTTAGAAGTTGAAAGAGTACCTTTAAAAGATCTGAATATCACATCTCTTTTTGATGCTAAAAGTATGTTAGCAGTTGATTATGCTAAAAAGAAAAGAAATTTATAATTATTTCTTTTGATTATGTTTAAATATATAGAAAGCAACTGCTATAATTATTGCTCCACCTAATAAGCTTAAAGTATCTGGTATCTCTCCAAAGAAGATAAATCCTAAAATTATACCAAATACAATAGCTGAGTAATTGTAGATAGATACCTCTGTTGCTTTAGCATATTTATAGGCATATGTGATACCAAATTGTCCTACTGATGCAAAAACTCCAGTAGCTAATAATAAACCTAACTGTATAAATGTAGGTTGCACATACTCTGCCAATGCAAAGGGAGCTGTAAAAACCACAGAGATCAATGAGAAGTAAAATATTATTGTATCTGGGCTCTCTTTATCCTTCAGATATCTAAGAAGAGTATAGGCAACTCCTGAAGCAGCAGCAGATAAAATTCCTGCTAAGCTTGGTAGCATCTCAAGGGAAAATTCAGGTTTTATTACTAATAATGCTCCTAGAAATGTAACTATAATACTTAAAATTTGTTTACTATCAATCTTCTCTTTTAAGAAGATACATGCCATAATAGTTACAAATATAGGAGATAATTTTCCCAACATACTTGAATCTGCTAAAGTTAAGTTTGCTATAGCATAGAAATTTAATACAACTCCTGCTAAACCAAAACTTGAACGAGCTAGTAGAGCAAGTTGATTTTCTCTTCTTCCAAACATAGGAGCAGAGGATTTCTTCAACATAAAAAATGCTACACCTAAACTAATTAAATTTCTAAAGAATACCTTTTCAAATAACGGTATTCCTGTTACATATTTTACAGTTACACTCATAAAGGTAAACCCCAAGGCAGAAATCAACATACAGAAAACTGCTTTTGTTTTATTTGACATATTGTCACTTCCTTTCAATTATATTATTTTATTAAGGGGGCAGATTTTGAAAAAGATAATTATTTTTTTATCACTTACTATACTTTTATCTGGTTGCATGTTTTCAAAAGCTACCATTAGAAAAAATGAAAAAATTTCAAGATATTTTACTATGGGTGAGGCTGTTCACAGTGATATTGCTAAAAAATATAAGATTGACAATACCCCTACTAAACAACAGGCAGCAAATATAAAATATACTGCTGTTAGATTGGACCAGCTTAGAAGATTACTTGGTCGCCCTTTAATTGTAACCAGCTGGTACAGAAGTGGAAAAGTAAATAGAAAAGTTGGTGGCTCTCGAACTTCTGCTCACAGTTCTGGACTAGCTGTAGATGTACTATTAAAGAAAGGATCTCAATATAAGGAGTTCCAAAAAGTAGTAAAATCTAATATGAAATTTGATCAATTAATATATTACCCTAAAAAAGGACATTTGCATATAGGTTTTAAAAAAAATATGAAAAAAGAGAGACGTCAAGTGTTCTGGAAATAGAAAAGGAGCAAAAATGAACATAAAAGATATTTTAGAAAAAAATGAGCTTACTAAAGAAGATTTGGTAACTCTTATGAAGATAGATAATCCTACTGATTTAGATCTGCTTTTTAAAAAGGCTTATGAAGTCAAAGCAAAATATGTAGGAAGAAAAGTTTATTATAGAGGACTTATTGAAATAAGCAATGTTTGTATTAAAAATTGCAGATATTGTGGAATAAGAAGAGAGAATCATAAGGTTGAAAGATTTTCAATGAATAAAGATGAGATTATGCAAGCTGTAAAATGGATATATGATAATAACTATGGTTCTATTGCTCTTCAATCTGGAGAGAGACAGGATAGCGAGTTTGTAGATTTTATAGAAGATATAATTAGAAAGATAAAAAAACTATCTAATGGAAAATTGGGAATTACCCTCTCTTTAGGTGAACAATCTTATGAAACATATAAAAGATGGTTTGATGCAGGAGCTCACAGATACCTTTTAAGAATTGAAAGTACCAATGAAAATATATTTAAACATATTCATCCTCAAGATAAAAAACATGAATTTCAAGTTAGAAAAAGATGCTTAGAGTTTTTAAGAGATATTGGGTATCAAGTGGGAACTGGAGTTATGATTGGTATGCCAAATCAAACTGAGGAAGATTTAGTAAACGATATTCTTTTTTACAAAGATATGAAAATTGATATGATAGGTATGGGACCATATATTTTACATAAAGATACTCCATTGGGACAAGAGTGGGAAAATATAGTGCCTACTACTGAAAAAAGAGTGGAGTTAGGACTGAAAATGATTGCTATTACAAGAATTTTCTTGAAAGATGTAAATATAGCGGCCACTACTGCTCTACAAGGTCTTGATCCCCTAGGTAGAGAGAAGGGACTTTTAGCTGGAGCAAATATTTTAATGCCTACTGCAACACTACAAGATTATAAAGGTAAATATCTACTTTATGATAATAAACCAGGAATTGATGATAGTGTAGAAAGAGCAAAAGCCTTACTAGATGAAAAGGTAAAAAGTGTTGGAGATGAGATAGTATATGGAGAGTGGGGAGATTCTCCTTACTTTAAAAGAAAAAATTCTTAAAACAAAAGCAGCCTCTTAAAATTATTGAGAAGCTGCTTTTATAATTTTATTTAAAAAATCTTTCTAAATCTTCCTCTACCTCTCCTATCCCACCAATATTAAAGTTTTCAATTAAAACCTTAGCTACATTTGGAGATAAGAAGCCTGGTAAAGTAGGACCTAGATGAATATTTTTTACTCCTAAATAAAGTAAACTTAATAATACAATTACTGCTTTTTGCTCATACCAAGATATATTATAAATTATTGGAAGCTTATTTATATCATCTAAATTAAATACCTCTTTTAATTTTAAAGCTATTAAAGCTAGAGAGTAAGAATCATTACATTGCCCTGCATCTAAAACTCTTGGAATGCCATTGATCATTCCTAAATCTAATTTATTATATCTATACTTTGCACAACCTGCTGTAAGTATAACTGTGTCTTTTGGAAGGTTTTTAGCAAACTCTGTATAGTACTCTCTTTTCTTGCTTCTTCCATCACATCCACCCATAACAACAAATCTTTTAATATCTCCATTTTTTATAGCTTCCACTATTTTATCTGCTAATTGAAAAACTTGATTATGAGCAAATCCCCCTATTATCTCTCCTGTTTCAATCTCTTTTGGTGGTAGAGTTCTCTTAGCCATTTCTATTACTTCTGAGAAATCTTTTACCTCTCCATCAATATGTTTACAACCTTCGAAAGATACAAGCCCTGTTGTAAAAATTCTATTTTTATATGATTCTTTAGGGGGAACTATACAATTTGTTGTCATTATAATCGGTCCATTAAAACTTTCAAACTCCTCTTGCTGTTTCCACCAAGCATTTCCATAATTTCCTATAAAATTACTATATTTTTTAAATTTTGGATAATAATGAGCTGGTAACATCTCTGAGTGAGTATATACATCTACTCCTGTTCCCTGTGTTTGTTCTAGTAACATCTCTAAATCTTTTAAATCATGTCCTGATATAAGTATTCCAGGATTTTTTCCAACTCCTATATTAACCTTTGTAATCTCAGGATCTCCATAGTTTTTAGTATTTGCTCTATCTAAAAGCTCCATGCCTGCTACCCCATATTTTCCTACTTCTAAAACAAGAGCTATTAATTCTTCAACTGTTATATCTTGTTTTAATGTTTCTGCTAGAGCTTTTTCTATAAACAGATTTATGTTATCATCTATCTCCTTTAAAACTGCCCCATGTTTAAGATAAGCAGCTAATCCTTTTAAACCATATATTATCATCTCTTTTAAACTTCTTTTATCCTCATCTTTTTCAAATAATATCCCTGCCTCTTCTACTTTTACTAAAAATTCTTCCCTCTTAATAGAGATTAAAGCAGCCTTTGATAACTCTTCTTTATTTTCTAATCTATTTAAAAGATTTTCTTTCACTTTTAATGATTTTTCTATTTTATCTTTTAAATCTTCATTATTAAAATTAACATTTGTTATTGTTGTGAAAAGATTTTCTATTACTAAAATATCAACTTCCTTTAATTCCTCTTTTCCTTCCTCTCTCAATCTCACTAAAATTTCTGATATCCCTTTAGTTATATATATTAAAAGATCTTGTAAATATGCTACATCAGGAGTCTTACCACATACTCCTACCATTTTACATCCTGTGCAACCTGCTGTTTCTTGACATTGATAGCAAAACATTTTATTTTCCATTTTTTACCTCCATAATCATTTTGTATTTGTATTATAGAGTATTTTTATCTTATTTTATGTTGCATAAGCAACTGATATTTATGATATAATATAAAATATATGAAAGGAGTAAAATGGAGAATATAGATTTTTTAATGAAACTACCAATTTTTTATAATCTTAAAAAGGATGAGATAATTAATATATTAAAATTTTTTAACTATTCTAAAGAAGATTTTGAAAAAAATATAAGAAGTGCACAACGCCACAGCGCCCAAGCAAGGCAAGTTGC
>UQQO01000135.1 GCA_900543175.1 uncultured Fusobacterium sp. | reverse complement strand
ATATAAAGTAGTACAGTGAGTGAATACTTAAATTTTACAGAAAGATACTTTCCAAAAATAAGGGGGCAGAATTATGAGAAACTTTGAAACAAGCAACATAAGAAACATATCTCTTTTAGGACATAGAGGAAGTGGAAAGACTACTCTTGTAGAATCAATTCTTTACATTTCTAAAACTTTGGATAAAAAAGGAACTGTAGAAGATGGAACAACTGTATCTGACTTTGATAAAGAGGAAACTCGTAGATTATTTTCAATTAACACATCAATAATACCAGTTGAATATGGAGATTGCAAATACAACTTCTTAGATACTCCAGGATATTTTGACTTCTCAGGAGAAGTTTATTCAGCATTGAGAGTTTCAGGAAGTGCAGTTATAGTAATGGATGCTACATCAGGGGTAGAAGTTGGAACTGAAAAAGCATGGAGATTACTAGAAGAAAGACATCTTCCAAGAATTATATATATAAACAAAATGGATAAGGGATATATCAATTATGAAAAGCTATTGCTTGAATTAAAAGAAAAATTTGGTAAAAAGATAGCTCCATTCTGTGTACCTATTGGAGAAAAAGATGAATTTAAAGGATTTGTAAACGTTGTAGAGATGAAGGGAAGAATCTTCAATGGTGTTGAATGTGAAGATGGTGCTATCCCTGATCATATGGATGTATCAGAAGTTAGAAACCTTCTTCTTGAAGCAGTTGCTGAAACAGATGAAGAACTAATGGAAAAATATTTTAATGGAGAGGAATTTACATTAGAAGAGATAAAAAGAGGACTTCACAATGGTGTAGTATCTGGAGATGTAGTTCCAGTAATTGTAGGATCGGCAATACAAGGTATAGGAATACATACTCTTTTCAAAATGATTCATGACTATATGCCTACACCTACAGAGATGTTTAATGGAGAGAGAGTAGGAATAAATCCTGTAACTGAAGAAACTGAAGCTAGAAAAATATCTGTTGATGAACCATTCTCAGCTATAGTTTTCAAAACTCTTGTTGACCCATTTATTGGAAAAATCTCTTTATTTAAAGTAAATTCAGGAAGACTAAGAAAAGATACTGAGGTTTTAAACCCTAATAAAAATAAAAAAGAGAGAATTGCTCAAATTATATACTTGAGAGGAAATAAACAAGAGGAAGCTCAAGAGCTTATTGCTGGAGATATTGGAGCAACTACAAAACTTCAATATACACAAACTGGTGATACTCTATGTGACAAAGATAAGCCTATAATGTATAGAAGTATTGAATTACCTGAGCCTTGCTTATATTCAAGTGTAGAGCCTGCACAAAAAGCTGATGATGAAAAATTAAGTACTTGTCTACAAAGAATGATGGAAGAGGACCCTACTTTTGTTATCAATAGAAACTATGAAACAAAACAACTTCTAATTGGTGGACAAGGGGAAAAACATCTATATGTAATTTTATGTAAAATTAAAAATAAATTTGGAGTTCATGCTGTTCTTACAGATCCAGTTGTTTCTTATCGTGAAACTATTAAAGGAACTGTCTCAGTTCAAGGAAAACATAAAAAACAATCTGGTGGAGCAGGACAATATGGAGATGTTCAAATTAAATTTGAACCTTGTGAAGAAGAATTTAAATTTGTAGATGAAGTTAAAGGTGGAGTAGTTCCTAGAACATATATGCCAGCAGTTGAAAAAGGATTATTAGAAGCTAAAGAGAAAGGAATCTTAGCTGGATATCCAGTAATTAACTTTAAAGCTACTATATTTGATGGATCTTACCACCCAGTAGACTCTAATGAAATATCTTTCAAACAAGCTGCTATTCTTGCATTTAAAAAAGGTATGGAACAAGCAAGACCTGTACTTCTTGAGCCTATTATGAAACTTGAAGTAGTAGTTCCTGAAGCTTACATGGGAGATGTAATGGGAGATATGAATAAACGTAGAGGAAGAATACTTGGAATGGAACCTAATCAATATGGAGAGCAAGTATTAAGTGTTGAAGTTCCTCAAGCTGAAATTCTTAAATATGCTCTAGATTTAAGAGCTATGACTCAAGGAAGAGGACAATTTAAGTTTGAATTTGTAAGATATGAAGAAGTACCAGAAGTTATAGCTAAAAAAATAATAGAAAGTAGAAAACAACAATAAAATAGTATAGAAGTTATTATAACTATTTAAATAACTCTAGAGAAAATGCCAAAAAGCTCAGTTCTTTTTGGCATTTTTTAAGCTTTAAAATAAAAATATTTTAGAGTATAATTAAAAGAAAAACATTAGAGGGATATTATGAAAAGAGTTATAGATAATAAGTTAGAGCAAGAACTACTAGATGCAATGTATAAGTTTCATAGTTTATTGAAAGATGGATTTATGAGTCAAAGTAAGATAAATATGAAAGTTGATATACCTAAATTTACATATTCAGATCTCAACCATCATAAAGAATTAAGAGTGGCTTTAGAGTGTTTAAAAAATAATTATAGGGAGTATTTGAAGTTTTTAAGAGAGAAAGATTATCTCCCTCTTTTAAAGGTTCTATATTTTTATGAAGATTGTGAAGAGTGTATTCCAGTTGTATTGAATTTATCACTAAATGAGTTTTTAGAATCAGATTTTTATATAAGTAGAGATGAACTGAAAAAATAAACTTGTATGAAAATATAGTGAGAGCTATTGATTTATAGAAAAAATATAGTAAACTGAAGATAAGAAGATAATTTTACTGATAATATAGAGGTGATTTTATGGGAAGGAAAAAGAAAGATAATTTACCTGTTTTAGCTGAAGAGTATCCTCGTGATTACAATATGGCAGATTGGAAGTATGAAAAGATTATTGAACAGATAAAGGAGTTTGAATCTTTTTTAGATGATGATCATGAGATAGGATTAAAATTAGCATCTTTTGGGTCTTCAGTAATAATGTCAGTTACAGATATAGGTTATCAAAACCCAGATATTCTATATTTTTACGGATTTGTTGATGGAAAAGAGGCTCAACTTATTCAACACATTAGTCAATTGAATTTCTTAATAACTTCAATAGAGAAAGAGGACAAGGAAAAACCTGCTAGAAGAATAGGTTTTGCACTTCCTACATTAGAGGAAGAAACTGATAAAGAACTTGAAGAGAGATTGAGAAAAAGACTTGAAAAAGAATTAGAAGAAGAAAAAGAAAACATAAAAAAAGATTAAGAAATTAAAGTAGCTTTCTATGATAAAGTTAAATTCATAGAGAGCTATTTTTATTAGATAAATTATATTTAAAACCTTCGTAATTATCGTAGTAAAAAAAGAGTGAGTAACTTTTAAAAATCACTCACTCTTTTTTTATTAAAATTGTATGGTTTTAACAGCTCAATCACCAAACTGTTATTAGCATATAAAAAACAATACACATTTTAACTTATATATTAAAATATTTATACTCTAGGGAAACCCCAACCTGTGTAAGTCAGGGCTATATGGGTTTGTTCACATGAGTGAACATATGGGTATTAGAAACAAACTGTCATTGTTCTACTTTAATATAATATCACACTCTTCTAATAGAGTCAATACCATTGAAATTCATTGTTTATATAGAACATATGTTTATTATTAATAAGATTAAAAAATATCCGATATATGTTTATTTAATATTCAAAAATATTTATAAAAAAAGTCAAAAATTATAAAAGCCAATTTTATAGATTTTTATAATTTAAAATTTTTCTATTAAGAGTACAATCAAATAAAAAATGGATAAAATTTAAACTAAATATTTTCCTTGATATTGCTTTTATTTTAAATATAATGTATTATATTTGTAAGGAATATGGTAACTGGGAGGTTAAAATGAAGAGAGAAACGCTATGCAAATTAGGACTTACACTTGTGGCTATTACATGGGGAAGTGGGTTTCCTATTACAAAAATAGCTTTAGATAGTGGAATCGCACCTAATGCTATTATGAGTATCAGATTTTTAGTAGCTTCTATGCTTATTTTTATCTTTTTAAAATTAAAAAAAGTGGAGATAACTAAAGAGGAAAAAAAATTAGGTTTAGGAGCAGGAATAATATTAGGAGGGGCATTTTCACTTCAAACTATAGGTTTAGTCTACACCACACCATCAAAAAATGCTTTTATTACAGGAGCTTATGTTGTATGTGTACCATTTATTTTGTGGCTATTGACTAAGGAGAAACCTAAAGCTATAACTTATATATCATCTATAATATGTTTTATAGGGATAGGATTTTTATCACTTGATGGAGATTTAAGCATGGGATATGGAGATCTGTTGACATTGGTATCAGCTCTATTCTTTGCTTTACAAATAGCTGTAATAGGGGCATTTATAAAAGATAAAGATCCAATAGTAATAAATGCTTTTCAAATGTTAAGTGGAGGATTATTAACATTAGTTTTAAATATTATTTTTGAAAACTTTTCTATTGTTACAACAAGAATGAATGGAGTTCAAATATCAGCTATTGGATTTTTAATAATCTGTAATACATTGATAGCATATTTAGTTCAAACAATTTCCCAAAAATATGTTCCATCATCAACAGCTTCTCTTATTCTTTCGACAGAGATTCTTTTTGGAGCTATTACATCAATAATATTTATGGGAGATCCAATTACATTAAAAATAGCTTTTGGAGGATTACTAATATTTGCATCAGTTATCATTTCTGAAACTGAATTAAAATTTTTAAGAAAAAAATAAATTAAAAAGACTACTTAAATTGATAGTTTAAAATTATTAATTTAGGTAGTCTTTTTCTTTAAGATAATTATAAAGAAATTTTTTAGCTATCTCTTTTATTTAATAGTTTTCTTCTCTCTTTCCAATCAGGAATAAATTTTTCAACAAAGTTCCAAAACTCTTTTTGATGATTTGGATATGGAATATGGGCAAGTTCATGTAAAACTACATATTCAATAAGTGGAAGAGGTTGAAAAGCAAGTTGTAAATTATATGTAATTACCTTTCTAGCTGAGATACATGAACCCCAACGAGTTTTCATATCTCTTATTCTTATCTCATTGGGAAGGTAGCCTATCATTTTTCCTATTTTATAAGTTAAATCTTTTAAGAGGACTCCAAGTTCTATCTTTACCCAATTTTTAAAAATTCTCTCTCTATCTTCAACAGTTGAATTTTCTAAACAATAGATATATATTTTTTCATCTTGAATAACAATTTTTTCAGTATAAGAGTTTATTACTTCTAAATAGTATTTTTTTCCAAGATATATTATTTCTTCACCACTTTCATAATTTATCTCTTTTTTCTTTCTATTTTTAACCTCTTCTAATTTTTTTACTATCCAATTTTCTTTAGTTTTAATAAACTCTTTTAAATAGCTTTGAGGAACTCTTGTAGGAGCAGAGATTAAAACTCTTCCATCAGAAGTTACTTTTAAAATTATATTTTTTATCTTTTTTCTTGTTATCTCTATTTTTATATCCATTTTTTACCTTTCATAAGATTTTTTATAGATTATATCATAGATTTTTAACTTTTTATATTTATAATAAAAAAACTACATCCTCAATCTTAGAAAATTAAGATTTTAGATGTAGTTATCTTTTTATTAAACGTTTATATCTCTTACTC
>UQQO01000134.1 GCA_900543175.1 uncultured Fusobacterium sp. | reverse complement strand
GAAGAGGATATTGATGGAGTAAAAAATGGTTTTTTTAAAGGAAGCTTTTTAGATAAAAATATAAAATATACCTATGAGGGTAGATATATTGAGGGGATAAAACATGGAGAATGGATAATTCGTTACCCCTCAGGAAAGAGAAAAGCAGTATTAAAATATAACTATGATAGACCTTATAGCAAATGGATATATTTTTATGAAGATAATAAAATAGAGGGTTATGAAAATTTTAAAAATGGAGTTTTAGATGGAGAAGTAGCTAATTTTGATAAAAATGGAGATAAAACTATAAGTGCTACATATAAAAATGGTCTTCTAAATGGAGAGATTTATATATTTGAAAATTCAAATCTAAAAGTAGGAACCACTTTTAGTAATGGTAAATTAAATGGAAATATAAAAATTTTTTCTAGAAGTGGTAAAACAATTGTTGATGGAACATACAAAGAAAATAGCAGAGAGGGAAAATGGAAGTTTTTCTATCAAAGTGGAGAGGTAAAAACAGTTGTTTCATATGTAAATGGTAAAAAGAATGGAAAGACATTTATCTATGACAAAGGTGGAAGTTTAATTGAAGAGTTAGAATTTAAAAATGGGTATCTTATTGGCTCTAAAAAAGCTGATGAGGAAAAGAGATTGAAAGATGATATAGTAGAAAATTTTAGAATTTTTAATAGAAATTTAAAGTTTACTAAATACAATAATATTCTTTCTGAGAAATAGGAGGGACAATGAAAAAAGTTTTTTTAGTTATTATTTTCTTTGTAACAAATGTAATAGCTATGAGTTTAAATTTTTCAGTTTCTCCAACGAAATTTAAAGTTGATCTTTCAAAGGATAATATCTATGAAGTTTATTTACTAAATAATACTTCTAAACCATTGAGAATAGAAGCTTATACAGAGGTTCCAAAGGGATATGAAGAGAACAACCTAAATGAAAATATTATTATATATCCTAAAAAAATCTCTATAAAACCTGGTGGAAAAAAGGAGATTAGATTTAAGGTGAGAAGTAGAGTCAATGTTGATAAAAAGAGATTTAAAACTTTTTTGGTATTCAGGGAGAGTTTGCCAAATATTAAAGAAAAAAGTGAAAAAAGCGATGGTAAAATAGATATGGAGTTAAGTTTTATTACTGAAATTGCTATTGGAGTTTATGGAGAGTAAAAGTTATGTTAAAAAATATATTTACAATAATATTTATGATTTCTATATTAAGTTTAATGCTATTTTTAAATTATCTGATATATATTTATATTAATTTATCTGGTTTAATAATTTTTCTAATAATTTTTTTAGCTATGCTGTTTGAAGTTATTAGTGTAAAACAAACAAATTAAAAATTTATTATTAATTTAGTATGAGAGCAAATATCAATTACTTATAAAAAGTATGATAGATTGCTCTTTTTATTTTGAATTCTATTTTATTAAAGAGTTATTTTAGCTACTAATATTTTTTCCAAAAGATTCTCTTGATTTAATATATTTTAATGTGCTATACTCTTATTTAGTGACAAGACAGTTGTAAAATTTATTGTATATACAGGAGGGAAAACCTTGAATAAAAAGATAGAGAGAATAGCAGAACTGAAAAAAGAGAGGAATGGTGTAATTCTTGCACATTACTATACAGAACCAGAGGTGCAAGAGGTTGCTGACTATATAGGGGACTCATATTTTTTAAGTGAAAAGGCTAGAGAGTTAAAAGAAGATGTAATAGTTATGTGTGGAGTTTCATTTATGGGAGAGTGTGTAAAGATACTTAACCCAGAGAAAACTGTACTTCTTCCAGATGCTGAGGCAGATTGCCCAATGGCACATATGGCAAGTATTGAGAAGATACAAGAGGTTAAAGCCAATAATGAAGATGTAGCAGTAGTTTGTTATGTAAACTCAACTGCAAAATTGAAATCATACTCTGATGTATGTGTAACCTCAGCAAATGCCTTAAAGATAGTTAAAAATCTACCAAACAAGAATATATTCTTTATACCAGATCAACATCTAGGTAGATATGTGGCAACTCAAGTTCCAGAAAAGAATATTATTTTAAATGATGGATGTTGTCCTATACATGCTAAGGTAACTAAAGAGGATATTTTAAAATTAAAAGAACTTCACCCAGAGGCTAAAGTTATGGTACATCCAGAGTGTCAAAAAGAAGTAGTTGAACTGGCTGATTATATAGGAAGTACATCTGGAATAATTAAAGCTGTGGCAAATAGTAGTGATAAAGAGTTTATCATCAGTACTGAAGATGGGATTTTATATGAATTGAGATTGAACAATCCAGATAAAAAGTTCTATATCCCTAGAGAGTTTCAATGTAAAGATATGAAAAAAATAAGTTTAGATAAGATTATAAAGGCATTTGAAACTAATGAACCTCAAGTTAGATTGACAAAAGATGAGATTGAAAAAGCTTATAAACCACTAGAAAAGATGTTAGAGCTTTCTAAATAAATAGGAGAAATGAAAATGAATAAAAATTATGATGTAATTATAGCAGGAACAGGAGCAGGGGGATGCTTTACAGCTCTTCATCTACCTGAAGATATGAGTATTCTTATGATAACAAAATCTACTTTAGAAGAGAGTGATTCTTTCTTAGCTCAAGGTGGAATCTGTGTTTTAAGAGATGAAAATGATTTTGATAGCTTTTTTGAGGACACTTTAAAGGCTGGACACTATAAAAATAAGAAAGAGTCTGTTGAGATAATGATTAACTCATCAAGAGATACTATCAATCAATTAATTGGTTATGATGTGAATTTTGCTACTAAAAATGGTGAGATGCTTTATACTCGTGAGGGGGCTCACTCAAAACCTCGTATAGCTTATCACGATGATATTACAGGACAAGAGATTACACAAAAACTTTTATCTCATGTATTAAAGAAAAAAAATATAACACTTTTAACTAATACAACTCTTTTGGATATTATAAGTGATAATAACAGATGTGTTGGTGGAATTATTGAAAGTGATGACGGAAAGGTTCAAGCAGTTTATTGTAAAAACTTAGTTTTAGCAACAGGGGGACTTGGTGGAGTATATGAACACTCAACAAACTTCCCACATCTTACTGGAGATGCTCTTGCAATAGCAGCAGAACATAATGTAAAATTAAAGGATATTAGCTATATTCAAATTCACCCTACAACTTTATTTACTAAGGAAAAGGGAAGAAGTTTCCTAGTTTCTGAATCTGTAAGGGGAGAAGGGGCATTGCTCTATGATAAAAACTTTCAACGTTTTACAGATGAACTTATCCCTAGAGATAGATTGACAGCAGCTATAAGAAAACAAATGGCTAAGGATAATACAGAGTTTGTTTGGTTGGATATGAGACCTATTATTGAAAAGGGGATAGATATTACAAAGAGATTCCCAAATATTGTAAAAAAATGTAGAGAGGAGGGGTACGATCCAGAGAAAGAGTGTATACCTGTTGTACCTGCTCAACACTACTTCATGGGGGGAATAGATGTTGACTTAAATAGTAAAACTTCTATGGAACATCTATATGCAGTTGGAGAAACAAGTTGTAATGGAGTTCATGGAGCAAATCGTCTTGCAAGTAACTCACTATTAGAAACTTTAGTTTTTGGTGAGAGAGCTGCTCATGATATAGTTGCTAATAAAGATGAGGTTACAAATATAGATTATAATATAGATTTAGGAAAATACAATGATAAAAAATCTCTATTTGAAAAATATAGATCTATTGTTTTAGAGGAGATAGAAAAAGATAGAGGAGAAAAGGAGAGAGAATAATGAATATAGTTACTGCTGGGGTTAATATAGATGATCTTATTTTAATGGCATTAAAAGAGGATATTTCAAGTGAAGATATAACTACAAATTCTGTAATGAGAGAGAAAAAGCTTGGAACAGTTCAACTTATCTGTAAACAAGATGGGGTAATTGCAGGACTTGAAATTTTTAAAAGAGTATTTGAGCTTTTAGATAGAGAAACTGTAACAAAGTTATATTTTAAAGATGGTGACAAAGTTAAAAAAGGTGATCTTCTTGGAGAGGTTGAAGGGGATATAAGAGTTTTACTTTCTGGAGAGAGAACAGCACTAAATTACTTACAACGTATGAGTGGTATTGCAACTTATACTAATAATATGGTAAAATTACTAGAAGGTAGCTCAGTTAAACTTTTAGATACAAGAAAAACTACACCAAATATGAGGATATTTGAAAAATATGCAGTAAAAGTTGGTGGGGGAAATAACCATAGATATAATTTATCTGATGGAATACTTCTAAAAGATAATCATATTGATGCTGCTGGTGGAGTTGCAAATGCAATAAAAATGGCAAAAGAATATGCACCATTTGTGAGAAAAATTGAGGTTGAAGTTGAGAATTTGGACATGCTAAAAGAGGCACTAGAGGCTGGAGCTGATATTATAATGCTAGATAATATGGCTCCAGAGATGATGAAAGAGGCTGTTAAATTAACTAGAGGTAAAGCTGTAACAGAGTGTTCTGGTAATATAACTAAGGAAAATATCCAAACTATTATAGATACTGGGGTGGATTATGTTTCTAGTGGAGCTTTAACTCACTCTGCTCCAATACTTGATGTTTCTCTAAAAAATCTTCGTGTGCTATAAGGAAAGGGAGAATTAGTCGTGACTGGAAAAGAGAGACGTAATGAGATTATAAATCTAATAAAAAGTATAAATGAGCCTATTTCAGGGACAGAACTTGCTAAGAGATATGGAGTTAGTAGACAGGTGATTGTTCAGGATATAGCACTTCTTAGAGCTGAAAATTATGATATATTTTCTACTACAAGGGGATATATTCTTCAAAAATCTGCTTTTTATACTAGAGTTTTTGATACTTGTCATAGTGATGATCAGATAGAGGATGAGTTAAATACTATTGTTGATTTAGGTGGAATAGTAGTTGATGTTTTTATCAGACACGAGGTATATGGAAATTTAAAAGCAGAACTTGGGATAAATAATAGGAGAGCTGTAAAGGAGTTTATTGAGAAGATAAAAAATGGAAGTTCTACACCTTTGAAAAACTTAACTTCTGGTAGACATTTTCACACTGTACAAGCTGATAGTGAAAAGGTTTTGGATATGATAGAGGATGAGTTAAGGGAGAAGGGGTATATAGCATAAAAGAAAAGAGGCTCTTTGTCAAATAGTGTTGGTAAAAGATAAATAAATTTTTAAATAACTCTATTTTAAAAAGTAAATAAAATAGCTGATAAAGTATTCCAAAAACTAGGAAAACAAGGAAGTAAAGATGGTTTATATCTAAAATGGGTTCAATTTAATGGATATTCAGAATCAACATTAAAAAGATATAGAAATCATTGGGAAATATTTAAATCAGTAGATGATAATGTAAAACCAGTAATAGCTTTATTAACATATTCCCAAGTTAGTAAGATTTTAAAGAATGAAGATATAAGAGAATTAGTTTATTCTTCTAAAGAACTTACATTAGAAGATATAAAAGCTTTATTAGACGAAGAAAAATTAGTAACTCCTTTAGTAGAACATAAAATAGAAGTTCCAGATTTTGATTTTGATAAGATAAACAATTTTCTAAAAAATGCTGAAAATATTGAAGAATCTAAGAG
>UQQO01000133.1 GCA_900543175.1 uncultured Fusobacterium sp. | reverse complement strand
ACTTCTAAGTATAAAATTTTACGATATCTTGGTTATTAAATTAAAGTTATTTAAGGGATTGGTTTTTACAGTAGTAAAGATTAGTCCTTTTTTTTATGAAAAATTATAAAATAGAATAGATGTATTGATATTTGTAACAAAAGGGTTAAAATTTACCCCATACCATTTACTTTAAAGGTAAGTTGTGCTATAATTTGAAATATCATTTTTTATTTTATATACTAAAAATATAGGTAAATTAAGAAAAGAAAGGAAGAATATAAAATGGAAATGTCAAAAATCATTGAAAAAATAAATTACTTTACTAAATTATCAAGAGAGAGAGAACTTACTCCAGAGGAACAAGCAGAGAGAGCTGAATATAGAAAAATGTATTTAGAACTATTCAAAGCTCAAGTAAAAGGGCATCTTGATAGAATAGAGATAGTTGATGATGATAAAGTAGTAAATAAAGGTACTAAAATAATATAAGTTTTACGGGGGTAAAAATGGAAAAAGTAACAGTAAAATCTCTATACAGAGAGAAAGAAAAATTTATTGACAGAGAGGTTGAAATATCAGGATGGGTAAAAAAAATCAGAGTTCAAAAGAATTTTGGTTTCTTAGAAATAAATGATGGTTCATTCTTTAAAGGTATACAAGTTGTATTTGATACAAATCTAGATAACTTTGATGAAATCTCACGTCTTTCTATAATTTCATCAGTTAAAGTTTGTGGAAAACTTATCAAATCTCAAGGAGCAGGACAAGAGTTTGAAATAGCAGCTACTAAAGTTGAAATCTACCAAAAAGCAGATCTTGACTATCCATTACAAAATAAAAGACATACTTTTGAGTTTTTAAGAACAAAAGCTCATTTAAGACCAAGAACAAATACTTTCTCAGCAGTATTTAGAGTAAGATCAGTAGTAGCTTATGCTATTCATAAATTCTTCCAAGAAAATGGATTTGTTTATGTACATACTCCATTAATTACAGGATCTGACTGTGAAGGTGCAGGAGAAATGTTTAGAGTTACAACTTTAGATTTAAATGATCTACCAAAAACAAAAGATGGAAAAGTTGACTACTCTCAAGACTTCTTTGGAAAAGAAACTAACTTAACAGTAAGTGGACAACTAAGTGGAGAAACTTATTGTGCAGCATTTAGAAATATCTATACATTTGGACCTACTTTCAGAGCTGAAAACTCAAATACTGCAAGACATGCTTCAGAATTCTGGATGATCGAGCCTGAAATAGCATTTGCTGATCTTGAAGCTAATATGGAACTTGCTGAAGCAATGGTAAAATATATCATTAAATTTGTTATGGATGAGTGTCCAGAAGAGATGGAATTCTTCAACCAATTTATTGAAAAAGGATTATTTGATAAATTAAATAATGTATTAAATAGTGACTTTGGAAGACTTACTTATACAGAAGCTATTGAAATTCTTGAAAAATCAGGTAAGAAATTTGATTATCCAGTTAAGTGGGGAATCGACCTTCAAAGTGAACATGAAAGATATCTTGCTGAAGAGTACTTCAAAAAACCTGTATTCTTAACTGACTATCCAAAAGATATTAAAGCTTTCTATATGAAACTTAATGAAGATGGAAAAACTGTAAGAGCTATGGACTTATTAGCACCAGGAATTGGAGAAATTATCGGTGGATCTCAAAGAGAGGACAAACTTGAAATATTAGAAAATAGAATTACAGAATTAGGAATGAACCCAGAAGATTATGGATTCTATCTTGATTTAAGAAAATATGGAAGTTTCCCACATTCAGGATATGGACTTGGATTTGAAAGAATTATAATGTATATCACAGGAATGACAAATATCCGTGACGTAATTCCATTCCCAAGAACACCTAAAAACGCTGAGTTCTAATATATATAAACAAGGGGAGAATTGATGTCACTAAATTTTTTACTGTTGCTAATTTTATTTATGGGAATACTATTTTACATAGTAACTTATCCCTATCAGTCAAAATTAGCTAGAAAGTTAAAAAGAGTAAAGGGATATGAAGAGATTACTTTTTTAAAAAATGTTGATTTAAATTATGATGAGATAACAAAAGAGGTAATTGAGAGTAGTGTAAAAATAGAGGAAAATTATATTGAAAGTTCCTTTGCAAATGAGAAGATGAGATATCTTTTAGTTACACCAAATGTAGATTCTTTTGAGAATATACCATGCTTATTTCTGTTTCATGGATTAAGGGATAATTGTGGAGATTGGACAGATAGAGGAAAACTTCTACAAAACTATCTATACCTTTTGAAAAGAGGAGAAATAGAACCAATGATCTTTGTTATTCCTGATTCTGGAGATGAAGGACAAAGTTGGTATAGTAACTATAAGGGAGTTGCAAATCACAACTATGAAGATTATCTTATAAAGGAGTTGTTACCTGAAATAGAGAGAAGATTTCCTAAATCTAATTTAGGGGTTGTAGGATTCTCTATGGGAGGCTATGGAGCTTATAAGATAGGATTAAAGCATATAGACAAGTTTAAGGTGATAGGAAGCTTCTCAGGAGCTTTGAGCATTGTAAGATTGAGTATTAATAGAAGAGTAATAAGAATTTTAAAGTATCTTTATATACCTAAATTTCTGTTTTCAAATCCTGATAAACTAAAATTTTTAGATATTTTTAGTTCATGGGGATATAAAATTTTAGAAGAAGATCCATATACTATGGTAAAAAAGATTGACTCTAAATTATTAGAGAACAGATATTTTTATGCAAGTGTTGGATTAGAGGATAGAGTAAACCATTTAATGTTGCAACAGTGGATAGATATTATGGGCAGAATGAAAAAGAAAAATTGTATTTTTAAAGGGTATCTATGCAAAGAAGAGGAGCATACTTGGGAGTATGTTGCTCGTGATATGTGTAATTTCCTTAGATACTTTAATGAAAAAATAAAATAGATTTTATGGTAACTCCAGTTATTTTTACTGGGGTTATTTTTTTTATAAAACACTTGTGATAATAAGAAATTTTGATTAAAATATAATTATAAGATATTAATAGAAAGGATATAAAATGGAAAATAAAAAGAGATACAACTCACTTGATAATTACTTCAAAAATACCTTTGGAGAAAAAATATATAAAGTTTCCCTTGATGGAGGTTTTACCTGTCCAAATAGAGATGGAACTCTCAGCACAAAGGGGTGTATATTTTGTAGTGAAAGGGGAAGTGGAGATTTTGCAGGGAGCAGAGGAAAGAGTATAAATGATCAGATTGAGGAGCAATTAAAACTTATTGAAAGAAAGTTTCCAACTGGTAAAGTTATTGCATATTTTCAAAACTTTACAAATACCTATGGTGAAGTAGAATATCTAAGAAAGATATATTATGAAGCTCTCTCACATCCAAGAGTAATGGGGTTAGCTATTGCTACTAGACCAGATTGCCTACAAGATGAGATAATAGATCTTTTAGACGAGATAAATAAAAAGCATTTTTTATGGGTAGAATTAGGGCTACAAACTATTAATGAAGAGGTAGCCAAAATAATAAATAGACAATATCCACTTTCTACATATGTAGAGGCTACTGAAAAATTAAATTCTAAAAATATTAAGTTTGTAACTCATATAATTATAGGTTTGCCACATGAAAAAGAGGATGATCCATTGAATACAGCTATATTTTCTGAAAAGTGTGGAACATGGGGAGTAAAAATTCATCTTTTACATATTATAAAAAATACACGTTTAGAGGAGTTTTATAACACTAACGAAATAAAAATTCAAAAAAAAGAAGAATATGTGAAAAAAACAGTTAAAATTTTAGAGAATTTGTCGTATAATATAGTTATACATAGATTGACTGGGGATGGAAACAAAGAGACTTTAATCTCTCCTCTTTGGAGTTTGAATAAAAGAGATGTTTTAAACTCCATAGAAAAGGAGTTAAAGAATCAGAATATATATCAAGGAGATGGACATAAATCATGGGAATAATTATTAAATTAAATGCTATGAAAAATCAATTGACATCAATAGAGAAAAAAATTGCTGAATATATATTGGAAGATCCTGAGAGAATAAAAAATTTAACAACTTATGAGATAGCTAAAAATTGTGACACAAGTCAAGCATCTATTGTTAGATTCTCTAAAAAACTAGGGTTTTCAGGGTTTCCAGACTTTAAACTTTCTTTAAGTCAAGATATTGGAAATAGAAAAGCTGAATCTCATGTTAATATAATGCACGAGGAGTTAAAGTCAACAGACTCTTTTGAGATTATAGGGAAAAAAGTTGCCACTGAAAATACTAGGGCAGTAAACAATACATATGAGATTACAGATTTTAATGAATTGGAAAAAGCTGTACAAGCTATTAATAGTGCAAGAAAGATTATGCTTGCAGGAGTTGGTTTCTCAGGAATAGTGGCAAGAGATCTTTATTTTAAATTGATGGAGCTTGGAAAAGTTGCATCTTTTGAAAATGATAGCCACATGCAGTTGAGCTACCTTTCTACTATGAATGAAAATGATATTCTTTTTGTTATCTCTCACAGTGGAAAAACGTTAGAACTTTTTAATCTTACAAAAGTTGCTAAAAATAAAGGGATAAAAATTATAACTTTAACAAGTGTAGCAAACAATCCTATTAGAGAATTGGGAGATATTAGATTGAGTACTGTTGAGATGAAAAGTGATTTTAGAGCAACAGCACTATCACCTAGAATATCACAACTTACTGTTATAGATATGATATATATAAAATTGATGTTGGAAAATGAAAACTTACAAGATTATATTTTTAATGCAATTGAGCTTGTAAAAGATTCAAAGCTTTAATTTAAGGGGCTGAAAGTAGTAGATCTACTTAATTAAAATAAAAAAATTAATTTGGAGGAAAAATTATGAGAGTTGTTATCACAGACAAAAATGTTGGAGATTGGGCAGCAGTATATGTAGCTAGAAAAATCAATGAATTTAAACCTACTAAAGAAAGACCATTTGTACTAGGATTACCTACAGGAGGAACTCCATTAGAAATGTACAAAAGACTTATCCAATTAAATAAAGATGGAATTGTTTCTTTTGAAAATGTTGTTACTTTTAACATGGATGAATATGTTGGACTTGCTCCAGATAATGATCAAAGCTATCACCACTATATGTTCTCTAACTTCTTCAATCACATTGACATTCCTAAAGAAAATGTAAACATTCTTAATGGACTTGCTGAAGATTATGAAGCTGAATGCCAAAGATATGAAGATAAAATCAAATCTTATGGAGGAATTCACCTATTCTTAGGAGGAATCGGACCAGATGGACATATTGCTTTCAACGAACCAGGATCTTCTCTATCTTCAAGAACAAGAGATAAAGAACTTACTATGGATACAATAGTTGCAAACGCTAGATTCTTCAATGGAGATATCAATGCAGTTCCTAAATTAGCTCTTACAGTAGGAGTTGGAACAATCCTTGATGCTAAAGAAGTATTAATTATGGTTACTGGATTAAACAAAGCAAGAGCATTACAACATGGAATTGAAGAGGGAGTAAATCACATGTGGACAATTTCAGCTCTTCAACTTCATAGAAAAGGAATAATTGTTTCTGACGAAGCTGCTTGTTCTGAATTAAAAGTTGCTACTTATAGATACTTCAAGGATATGGAAAAAAATAACCTAGATACAGATAAATTACTAGCTGATCTTTATGCTGAAAAAAGATAATAGATAAAATTTAAGAGCTGTTGCAAATAATTTGTACAGCTC
>UQQO01000132.1 GCA_900543175.1 uncultured Fusobacterium sp. | reverse complement strand
ATTATAAGCATATATTAAAAAACTAAATTAACTAAAGGAGAAAATTATGAAAGTCACTAAAGTTCTTAACAACGTAATACATCATCACCATCATAGATAGAGAGTTTGTTTTTATGTTAGACATAGATGCAGACTCTAATTGTAATGCTAAAGAGTCTGTATCTGTGGTGGAACTTAAAGCTTTTATAAATTAGTAAGCCATCTAGATACAATGCTAGATGGCTTTTTTATTTAGAATTAAAGGAGGATTTATTATGAAAAAAATATTTATGGCTGTTTTAATGATGTTAGCTTTAACTTGTGGAATCGCTTATGGAAAAGATAACTCTTTAGAGGATATTAAGAAAAAAAGATATTTTACTGTGGGATTAGATGCAACATTTGCTCCTATGGGATTTAGAGATGAGAGTGGAGAGCTAGTTGGATTTGATATTGATCTAGCTAAAGAAGTAGCTAAGAGAATGGGTGTTGAGGCAAAATTTAAACCTTGTGAGTGGGATGCAATCATATTTGATTTAAGAAGTAAGAATATAGATATGGTATGGAACGGAATGTCTGTTACTGAACAAAGAAAGAAACAAGTTGCATTTACAGAACCTTATCTTGTAGTTGGACAAATCATATTTACTAGAAAGGGAACAGCTCCTGCAAAGATTAATGAATTAGCTGGAAAAGTAGTAGGTGTTCAACTTGGAAGCTCTGGAGCATTGGCAGTGGAAAAAAATCCAATAGCTTCTCAAATTAAAGAGGTTAAAAAATATGCAACAAATGTTGAGGCACTTCTTGATCTTGAAGCTGGTAGAACAGATGCAGTTGTAATGGATTCTGTTTCAGGACAATATTACAACTCTAAGAAAAATACTCTTACTTACTCTGAAGAATCATTATCTGATGAGTATTATGCAGTTGCTTTAAGAAAAGATGATCAAGCTCTTTTAGATGAGATTAACAGACAAATTAATACTATGAAAGCTGATGGAACTTTTGACAAAATCAGTGAAAAATGGCTAGGTACAAAAAATAACTAAGGAGATATAATTTATGAATGAGAATATAATTTTTATTTTAAATGGAATGAAACTGACAATTAATCTTTATATAATAACTATGGTGTTTTCTCTGCCACTAGGGATAATATTTTCCCTTGGAAGAGTATCAAAATCGGCATTTTTAAATAATTGTATCCAAATTTATACTTGGATATTTAGAGGAACTCCACTTTTATTACAACTATTCTTTGTTTACTATGGGCTGCCAGTAATTGGAATAACTTTAACTCCATTTACTGCTGCTTCAGTAACTTTTATCATCAACTATGCAGCATATTTTTGTGAGATTTTCAGAGGTAGCATCTTAGGAATAGACAAGGGGCAATATGAGGCTGCTAAGGTTTTAGGAATGAGCTATTCACAAACTATGAGAAGAATTATCATTCCTCAAGCACTTGTTACAGCTCTACCACCTCTTTCTAATGAGGCAATATCTCTTATTAAGGATACATCTTTAGTTTCTGCTATTGGAATGGCTGAGATCTTGAGAAACTCTAAAGAGATTGTTACTCGTGACTTCTCAATAACACCATTTATAATATGTGCAGTGATGTACTTAATACTTTCAACAGTTGTTGTGCTATTCTTTAAGAAAATGGAAAAAAAGGTGATGATTTAAGATGTTTATCAAGGTAGAAAATCTATATAAAAAGTATTCTGAAAGTGAAATGATACTGAAAAATGTAAATTTAGAGATAGAAAAGGGAGAGGTAATCTCTATAATTGGGGCATCTGGTGGGGGAAAATCTACACTTCTTAGATGTCTTATAGGTTTAGAGGAGATTGACTCTGGAACAATTGTAGTTCCTGAAAAGAACAAAATGGGAATGGTTTTTCAATCTTTCAATCTATTTCCACATATGACAGCTCTACAAAATATTATGGAATCCCTTATAGTTGTGGATAAGATGGAAAAATCTAAAGCTAAGGAGATAGCCCTTGAGCTTCTTGAAAAGGTTGGACTTAAAGAGAGGGCAAATTTCTATCCAAAAGCTCTTTCTGGTGGACAAAAACAAAGGGTTGCAATAGCTAGAGCATTGGCTAAAAATCCAGAGTTATTGCTATTTGATGAGCCTACATCTGCTCTTGATCCTGAGATGGTAAAAGAGGTTGAGGCAGTAATTGAGGAGCTTAGAAATACAAGTGATATTACAATGGTAATTGTTAGCCACGAGATTGATTTTGTAAATCAAATTTCTGATAGAATAGTTGTTATGGAAAATGGGCAAGTTAAAGAGATTATTGATAACAGAGATAAAAGATAGTTTTATTCCATTTAAAATTATATTCTTGAATAGAAGGTGTAAATATTTTATATATTTCTTATTTAGTTTTAGGCTGAAAGGTATTTAAAATCCTTTTAGCCTTTTTTTATTTAAAAATAATTAAAATATTATTCTCAAATTGTGTTTTTAAAAGTACTTTACAAAAAATTTTTTTTCTTGTATCTTATAATCAAGTTATTAAACAAATATCTGTTTTTATTTGGAGGAAAAATGATAGTTATTATTTTACTTTTTTTATTAATTATATTCCTTATTCCATTGCTTTCTAAGAAAAAAGAACCTACTAAAAAATATAAAAGCTCTGCTGAAATATTAGGAGAAATAGGAGAAAATAAAATAGCACAAATCTTAAACACTCTACCTAAAGAATATCAAATTTTTAATAATATCTACTTATCTAACAATGGTATGACTACTCAAATAGATCATATTGTTGTATCTATTTATGGAATTTTTGTTATAGAAACTAAAAATTATAAAGGGCAAATTTATGGAAATAATAATTCAGAATATTGGACAGAAAATTTTTATGGAAAAACTTATAAATTTTATAATCCAATAAAACAAAATCATTCACATATAAAAGTTTTGCAAAGATTATTAAGAATCCCCTTTGATACTTTTACTTCTATTATTGTTTTTTCAAATAATGCTACTCTTGAATGTAATAATCTAGAGAATGTTATCTACTCACTTGAATTAAAAGAATTTATTCAAGAATTCAAAAAACCTATTTTCAATGTATTAGATGTTAAAAAAATCTCAGATAAACTTTTACAATATAATATTGATAATGAAGATATAAAAGAAGTTCATATAAAAAATGTTCAACAAAAAATATTTGAAAAAGAGGCATTGTTATCTAAAAAAATATGTCCAAAATGTGGTGGAAGATTAGTAGAAAGAAAAGGACGTTATGGAAATTTTTTAGGTTGTAGTAATTACCCTAGATGTAAATTTACTTCTAAATAATTTATTTTAATTGGAAGATTTCAAATAAAAAGGACTGTTATAATTGATAATTCAACAATTACAACAGTCCACAAAATTATTATTTCATAACTTCAACAACATCAGGAACAATTACCTTTGCTTCAGTAGCAGCTAAATTTTATTGAGGGGATTTAATTTTAATATAAAAAAAGCTCTCTATGATTTTATTTTTATCATAGAAAGCTATTTTAATATTTATTCTATTTTAATGTTACTCTTACTTTTTCAATTCTATTTTCCTTTGTTTCCTCTATTTTTAATTTTAATTTATTAGTTTCTAACTCTTTTCCCTCACACTCTTTGTTAGGAACTACTCCAAGAATGGAAGTTATATACCCTGATAAGGTATTATATCCTTGACTTTCAATATTTGTTCCAAACTTTTCATTTAACTCATCTAAGGAGATTAAGCCACTTACTACATATGTAAACTTATCAACTTTTGTTATTTGTGGAGAACTTATATCATGCTCATCCTCTATCTCTCCCATAACCTCTTCCACTAAATCTTCCATTGTAACTATTCCTGCAAATCCACCATATTCATCTATAATAATTGCCATTGATTTTCTGTTTCTCTGCATATCTTTAAAAAGTTCATCTATTTTTTTACTTTCAGGAGCAAGATAAGGCTTGTGTAAAATCTGTTTTATATCTATATTATCAAAACCTTTTTTCCTTGCTTCTATCACTACATCTTTCATATGAAGTATACCAATTATATTATCAATAGTGTTTTGATAAACTGGTATTCTTGCATATTTTTTAGAAAGAAGTTCATCTATATATTCAGTTACTGGAACATCTATATTTACCATGTACACATCTGTTCTAGCAATCATTATCTCTTCTGTTGTTATATCGTCGAATTCAAATATTGAATTTATCATCTCTTTTTCAGTTTCATTAAAAACTCCATTAGCCTGTCCAGCTTCTATCATAGATCTAATCTCTTCTTTTGATATATTTTCTTCTAATTTTTCATCTTTCATTCCCAATAGATGCAAAACAAAATTAGTTGAAAGAGATAAAAGTTTTATAAATGGAGAAGTTATTTTAGAAACAGTGAATATAATCTTTACTGAAAATAAACTTATGAACTCAGCTTTTTGTAAAGCAATTCTTTTAGGTACTAACTCTCCAAAAACAAGTGTAAAATATGATAGAATAATTGTTACAAAAATAAGAGATATATTCTCATTATAAGGATATGTTATTCCAAACTGTGTCAATAGCTTCCCTAGAGGTTTAGAAAAGCTTGTAGCTGCTGATGCACTGGCTAAAAACCCTGATAGTGTTATTGCAACTTGAATTGTAGATAAAAATTTTGTTGGCTCTTCTAAAAGCTCTAAAATCAATTTAGCCTTTTTATTATCCTCATTTTCTGCAAGAATTTTAATCTTGTTTTTGTTAACTGAAACTGCTGCCATCTCTGCACTGGCAAAAAAAGCATTTACCAATGTTAAAAAAATAAGTAATAATAATTGAGAAAAAATATTTGCCGTGTCTGAATCTTCCATAAAAAACCTCCTAATATTAATCTTTAATTGAGAATAATTATAACTTTTATTTTTTATATTTTCAATTTTTTTTACACTATTTTTACATTGGTTTAACATATAATTATTGGAGTTTAAATATAAAAACTGCACTCTCCATCTCAGTTATCTAAGATTTTAAGTGCAGTATAAATAGTTTCAATTTTAAAAAGTGCTAAGTTTTAAAATTACTCTACTACAAATTCAATTCTGTTGTTATAAGCATCTTTAATAGCACCTAAAATATCTCCGTGAGAATCTTTTAAGCTCATTGTAGCTCCAGCCACTACATCTACTAATTCTGCCTTCTCTTTTTCAGATAGTTTTTCATATTTTACTTTATCTTGCTCATGTTTACTCTTAGCTTTAAGAGGTCTTCCATTTACATCAGAAGTGTATTTAGCGAACCACTCTTCAATTTCAGCTACTGTTTTCCCTTTAAAATAGTTTTCAAAGAAGTTCATTTGTTTATTCCACTCATTACGAGGATTCATTCCATACTCTGCTCCACGTTCACGTTTTGTTTTCCAATTTTCTACTTCTTTAGTGATATTTTCAACAGTGTTTTCAGAAACTGCAACTACCTCCCCACTTTCATGATCTGTTACATTGTAACCTTGTGTGTTAGGCCAACCAGAAAAGTGTGGCATAGATGGACCATCATAGTTAGGAGTGCTAATTTCAAGTGCATCTACTTTAAGACTTACAACTTTCCCCTCTTCATCAAATACTCCAGAAGCTGTTACATAATTTAAACTATAAACATTGACACCTTTGCTATCTTTTCCAGGTCCTACTCTGAAATTACTTGATTTTCCAAGTCCTTGGTATAATTTTGTAGAAGCAAATAGAGAATTAGCTGAAAGTAGTAATCCTCCTACAAGTAAAACTTTTAAAAAATTTTTGTGGTTCATTCATTCCTCCCATATATTTAGTATCGTTTTTTAGTATTTCCTGTATATATTATACAGTAGTTGACTAAATAAATC
>UQQO01000131.1 GCA_900543175.1 uncultured Fusobacterium sp. | reverse complement strand
ATTGTTTGTTGATTTTTATCATCTTTCTCTATTCTGTTGCTAATGTCCTTTTTTTATTTTTTCTTTTTTCTTTCGTTCCGCTTTCCTGCGGTACATTGATTATAATATCACAATTACTATTTTCTGTCAACAACTTTTTTCTTTTTTTAATAAAAATTTTTAAATTCAATAAAAAAAGTGTACCTCTCCTTTAAATCATCTTTATCTCAAGGTACACTTTTTATTCTATTTATATCTTTTATTCAGCTTTTTTACTTTTAAAATATTTAGTCAAGGATAAGCTTAATTTTACTGGTTCTTTTGTTATTAATTTTCCACTTTGAACAATACTTCCATCTATTGTTATTCTATATTCTCCTAAAACTTTTCCTGCTGATACTGGAGCTATTACCATCTTATTTCTTTTTATGTTAATTTTAATATTACTATCCTTAGGCAGTATTTTTTTATACTCTTTATCTGGATAAACTTCAATGTAATCCTTCTCTCCACTAAATACTGCTACTTGTCCTAAAGCTATATTTTTATCAGTAATCTTTCTATAATTATAATTTGCATGAAATTTTTCCATCTCTTCTAAAACACTTTTATCTCTTATCTTATATGTAGGACTTCCTAAAACAACTGTAAAAATTTTAGCTCCATCTTTATCACTAACTACTGTAATATTATATCCAGCCTTTGAATGGTTACCAGTTTTTATTCCATAGACTCCCTCTTTTCCTAAAAGATGATTTCTATTTCTTAATTTTATCTTTCCATCTTGTCCATTTCCTATCTCTTCATTTTTCATAGAAGCTATTTCCATATATTTTTTATACTTTTCTGCTGCTATTGACATCTTATAGATTCCTTTAGCTGTCCCTATATCCATTCCTTTTTTAGTCATATGAGGTGGCAACCCATTTGGTGTATGAAACCCTAACTCTCCCTCTGCTCCTATATCTTTAGCCTTCTTATTCATCTTTTTAATGAAGCTATCTATATCCCCATTACTTACATATTCAGCTATGGCATAGGCAGCATTATTAGCAGAATAGATAGCCGTAGCCTTAATCAAATCTTCAAGAGTAAAGATATCTCCTCTTTTCATATAGATTCTACTTCCACCTATTGAAGCAACCTTTGTAGAAATTTTTACCTTATCTGTAAGTTTTACTCTCTCCTTTTCTATCTCATCAAAAACAACCATTATTGTCATAACCTTTGTTACAGATGCTAATGGATGGATCATATCTGCATTTTCTGAATAATATATCTTCCCCTTATCATCTCCAAGAAGTATAGCTTTATATGGTGGCTTCTCCTCTTTATTTGCCTCAGCTCCTAAAACTGTTACAGACAATAATATTATACAAAATAATACCCCTATAATTCTCTTCATTTTCCATCTCCTTGATAATAAAAAAATAAGCTCTTGTAAATTATATCACAAACTTACAAAAGCTTATATACCTTATTCTATACTTATCTAATTATTTTTCCTTTTTTGAAAGATAATCTTCAATAGCAAGTTTTATAGCTTCTTCTGCTAATACTGAGCAGTGCATTTTTACAGGTGGTAATCCTCCTAATGCCTCTACAACTTTTTTATTTGTTAGTTCTAAAGCTTCTTCAACAGTTTTTCCCATGATAAGATCTGTTGAAACAGAAGAACTTGCTATAGCTGAAGCACATCCAAATGTTCTAAATTTTACATCTGTTATAATATTGTCCTCAACTTTAATAAATATTTCCATAATATCTCCACAAGATGGATTTCCTACTTTTCCATATCCTGATGGATTTTCAATAACTCCTACATTGTGTGGATTCATAAAATGTTCCATTACTTTTTCTGTATATTGCATTTTTATACTCCTTCTTATTTACTATTCTTATATTCATTCCAAAGTGGTGATATTGATCTAAGTCTTTCAATAACTTCTACTAAAGAATCTAGTGTATAATCTATCTCCTCTTTAGTGTTGTATTTTCCTAAACCAAATCTAATAGTTCCATGTGCAAATTCTGGAGCTATTCCCATTGCTAAAAGTACATGTGATGCTTGTAAGTCGTCTGATGAACATGCAGAACCAGAACTTACAGCAATTCCTTTATAGCTTAAGCTTAATAGGATAGATTCTCCTTCAAGATATTTAAATGTTATACTTGAAGTTCCTGGTAATCTCTTTGTATTTTTAGCGTTTATAACTACTTCTGGTATTCTTTTTAATACTTCAGCTTCAAAGTAGTCTCTTAATTCCTCTTCTCTTTTAAACTCTGCTTCCATATCTCTATAAGATATTTCAAGAGCTTTTGCCATTCCTACCATTCCTGGGACATTTGAAGTTCCTGGTCTTCTTTTTCCCTCTTGTCCTCCACCAGTAAGAACTTTTCCAAATCTAACTCCATTTCTCCAGAATAGTGCTGCTATTCCCTTAGGTCCATAGAATTTATGTCCAGAGAAAGAAAGAAGATCTATTCCCATTTCCTTTGGTTTAATATCAACTTTTCCCATAGTTTGAACAGCATCAACATGGAATATAATTCTATTTTCTTTAGCTATTTTTCCAATCTCTTCGATAGGTTGGAATGCACCAGTTTCATTGTTTGCATGCATTACTGTTATTAATATAGTATCATCTTTTATAGCTTTTTTTAGCTCTTCTATATCAATAACTCCATCTTTATTTACATGAAGAGTAGTTACTTCGTACCCTTCATCTTGTAAATCTTTTAATGTATTTTTAATAGCTGGGTGTTCTATTGGACTTGTGATTATATGTTTTCCTCTATTTTTATATGCTCTTGCTATTCCTCTAATAGCTAAGTTATCTGATTCACTTCCTGATGCAGTAAATATTATTTCATTAGGTTCACAACCTAAGTATTTAGCTATTGTTTCTCTAGATTCATTCATAGCTTTATTAGTTTCTTTACCAAAAAGATGTAAACTAGAAGCATTTCCATAATATTCTGTTAAGTAAGGAACTATTGCCTCAAAAACTTCATTATCCATCTTAGTAGTAGCATTATTATCTAGATAAACTCTCATATTTATCCTCTCCTTGAATTTCCATAAATAAATTACATTTCTTACTACTAAACTATATCATTCCTTATTAGGTTTGTCAAGAATTAAAATGATTATTTATCTTTATTTTTTCCATAGTTACAATACTCTTTTATCTCACACTCACTACACTTAGGTCTTCTAGCTATACATTTGTCTCTTCCCTGTAAAATTAAATAGTGAGAAAAGTCTATCCAAGATTCTTTTGGAACTATTTTCATAAGGTCTTTTTCTATTTTTATAGGATCATCATTTTTTACCAGCCCTATTAAATTAGATAATCTTTTTACATGAGTATCAACAGTTATTCCATCTGCCAATCCCCATATCTCTCCTCTTACAACATTAGCTGTTTTTCTTCCAACACCTGCTAATTTTACAAGTTTATCCATCTCCTGTGGTATTTCACCATTATATTCAGATAAAAGTTGTTCACTACAAAGCTTTATATTTTTAGCTTTATTTCTAAAAAATCCTGTACTCTTTATCATCTCTTCTATCTCTTCAACTGGAAGAGCAGCAAATTGTTCTGGAGTATTAACCTTTTTGTACATCTCTTTAGTTACCATATTAACTCTTACATCTGTACATTGAGCAGATAGAATAACAGCTACAAGAAGCTCAAAAGGAGTTTGATAATCTAAAGCACACTTAGGCTTACCAAACTTTTCATGTAATATTTCAAGTATTTTTTTTACTTTATCTTTTTTTGTCATAGTTTTTCCCTCTAAAGTTTTTAATTTTTTTTCAAATAAGATATGTTCTGTTCCATTGAAATCTTTCATTTTCTTTCTCTGAAATCCTACTTTTCTAAAAACTTTTTGTGAAATCTCATTTTCTTCCAATATATAGGCAGAAATCTTAGTTAATTGAGGCTTTTCAAAAGTAAGTTCATTGATGCTATTGAGAAGAACAGTTTCAGCATATCCCTTCCCTCTTATACTTTTTACAAGATACACACTTACTACAGCTTCTCTTTTACCTTCCAATTCAAATTTTACTGTTCCTAAAAATTCTCTACTCAAACTTTCAACAGTATAAAAAAGATATGATGGAGAGTTGATAACAAAACTATACCATCTTTTATGAGCTTCCCACTGCTCCTTTTCAGAGTCAGGGAAATACTTTTTTACATAATTCAAATGAATATTTTCATATAGAGCTGGAATATCCTTTTCCTCCATCTTTCTCAATATAACATCAACCAATAAACTCACCTTATGATTATTTTAAAACTACTTTATAAAATTTCTTTTTACCCATTTTTACTAAAAATTCATTATCTTTAAAAAGTTCTCTTGTTATAGGCATAGCAAAATCTTTTACTTTCTCATCATTTACACTTAATCCATTTTGTTGAACAAGTCTTCTTCCTTCACTCTTAGTTTTCATAACACCTTTTTCTACTAATAGATCTACTATTCCAGTTCCTAGATAACCTTCTTCAATCTCTATTGCTGGAACATTACTCATATCTTGTCCTGCTCCAAATAATGCTTCTGCTGCAGATTTAGCCTTCATAGCTTCCTCTTCACCATGTATCATTTTTGTTATTTCATAAGCTAGAACTTTTTTAGCTTCATTAATTTCTGCTCCTTCAAGAGCTCCTAATCTTCTTACTTCATCCATAGGTAAGAAAGTTAATAGTGCTAGACATTTTTCTACATCAGCATCATCAACGTTTCTCCAGTATTGATAGAATTCATGTGGAGTTGTTTTTTCTGGATCAAGCCATAAAGCTCCCTTTGCAGTTTTTCCCATTTTTTTACCTTCACTATTAGTAAGTAGAGTACAAGTCATAGCATAAGCTTGTTTTTGCTCTTTCTTTCTAATTAATTCTACTCCTGCAATCATATTTGACCATTGGTCATCTCCACCAAGTTCCATTGTACAACCATATTTTTTATTTAAAACTAAGAAGTCATATCCTTGCATTAACATATAGTTAAACTCTAAGAAAGAAAGTCCAGACTCCATTCTAGTTTTAAAACACTCAGCAGCTAGCATTCTATTTACTGAGAAGTGAGCTCCAATATCTCTTATAAAATCAATATAGTTAAGTCCTAATAGCCAATCTGCATTGTTTTCAAGAATAGCTTTTCCCTCTGAGAAATCAATAAATTTTTCCATTTGCTTTTTGATACAAGCAACATTATGAGCTATTGTTTCTTTAGTCATCATCTTTCTCATATCTGTTCTTCCACTAGGGTCTCCTATCATAGCAGTTCCCCCACCTACTAGAGCAATAGGTCTGTGTCCATGTTTTTGCATATGAGCCATAAACATCATAGCTATAAAGTGTCCAACATGTAAACTATCAGCTGTTGGGTCAAATCCTATATAGAATGTTACTTTCTCTTTCCCTAATATCTCTCTCATCTCTTCTTCATGAGTAAATTGTTTTAAATATCCACGCTCTACAAGCACATCAAATACGTTTTCCATCTTGTATCCTCCCTCATTTTTTCTATATTATTTTATCACAAAGGCCAATATTTTCAAAGAAAAATAAAAGCCTATTGACAGTATCAATAGGCTTTCTCTATCCATTAATACATCTCTCATTATTATTTAACTGCTATTGCATGACAAAATGAGAATGTTTTAAGAATAAATATATACTTTAATTCTTTTTACACTCTCTATTAGCAGTAATAATATGAAGATGTTAAAAATACATTATTTCTTGTTACCATAAATTTACCTCTGTGTTTTTATTTCTATACATTTTATCATACTTTTCTTTATTTTTCAAATATAAAAGAGATTATTATAAACTATAATTTATCTAGCTAAGCTAGGTTCTCTAATATAT
>UQQO01000130.1 GCA_900543175.1 uncultured Fusobacterium sp. | reverse complement strand
TAAAATATTAAAAATTTTTTATATAAAGTCAATTTATAATTTCCTTAGAAATAAATTTAGGGTTGTGGTAAAGTAGCATTTTTACTTTACCACAACCCCTTTTTATTAAATTATTATTTTATTAAAGCTGATAGTTTTAAAATAGCTTTAGCATAGATCTCCATACCTTGTTTTAACATATTTATATCCATGCTCTCATCAAAACTATGAGGATTTCCCTTATACTCTTTAAAGTTTGGTCCAAAAGCAACTGTATTAGGCATAAGTTTTGCATATGTTCCACCACCTAAAGCAGCTGGCTCCTCATCTCTACCTGTAACCTCTTGATATACATCTTGTAACTCTTTTACAAGAGGGTGAGATTTTTCAAAGTAAAGAGGTGGATTATGATTTTCTTTAAAGAAAACTACATTTCCATTTTTCCCTGCTTCATCTAATCTTGAATCAAGTGTTTTTTCATCTATTGATGCTGGATATCTTATATTAAATTTAACAAATATCTCATCACTTACAATATTTGTTATTCCTGCACTTATAGTAAGATCTCCTACTTCTTCATTTTCAGTTTTTATTCCTAAATTAATTCCATCATAAGTTTCTCCAACTTTTGTAGCTATAAATTCTACAAACTCTTTTGCAGAATCTTTCTCATCTAAAATTAAATTTAAAAGTTGATACATTCCTAAAAGAGCATTTATCCCCTTTTGTGGTGAGCTAGCATGAGCTGATTTTCCAATACATTTAACTATATCTCCATCTATTTCAAAATGGTTGTTAGAGTATTTTTCTACTTCTGCTATCTTCTCATTTAAATTAATTTTACTTGTATCTTTTAATTTTAGAGTACATAGTTCTGGAACAATATTAGATCTTGTTCCTGCTTTTAATTCAAGAATATTTGTATTTGAAAGATCCAATCTTTTTCTAAAAGAGAAAGTATAGATCCCTTTTTCTGAAAATATCACTGGAAATCTTCCATCTGGGGTAAAAGCATATTTTGGTGGTTGCTCTTTAGAAAGATAATATTTTATATCTTCATTTCCACTCTCTTCATTAGTTCCAAAAATTATTCTCACTCTTTTATGAAAGTTAGGCTCAGTATCAACTACAGCTTTCAGAGAGTAAAGAGCTGAAATTATTGGTCCTTTATTATCAATAGCTCCTCTTGCTACAAGTTGATCTCCAACTATTCTTCCCTCATATGGTGGTACGCTCCAGTTTTCAATATCCCCTTCAGGTACTACATCTATATGTCCAAGAACAGCAATATACTCCTCTCCCTCTCCATACTCTGCATATCCTACATAGTTATCTAAATTTTTAACTTTAAATCCTAAAGATTTAGCTATTTCTAGTACTTCATTTAAGGCTCTCTTCAGTTCAACTCCATAGGGAGCATCTCCTGTCTTTTCACCTTTTACAGTTCTTATATTGATTATTTTGATAATACTATTTAATGTCTCATTAAAATGTTCATCAATATATGTTTTTAATTCCATAAAATCACTATCCAATTAAAGCTAGAGCTTGTTCTAATACTTTTTCACCTTTCATCATACCATAATCTATTGTGTTGATAACTTCTACTTTCTTTCCTTTAGCTGCTGCTATTGGCTCAAGTTTAGCTTTTTTATATTTTACTTGTGGTCCTAATAGGAATACATCATAGTTATCTAAGTTCTCTTCAAATTTTGCTATACTTACTGCAGCAATTTCAGTTTCAATCCCTTTTTTATCTGCTGCTTCTTTCATTTTTTTAACCATAAGGCTTGTTGACATTCCTGCATCACATAATAATAATATTTTTTTCATATTCTTTCCTCCTCTTATATGTATATTAACAATAATAACTGTTTTCTATCTATTTATTTTCTTCTGCTTCTAATCTTTCCATTTCATCTTCCTCTTTTTTACTTGCTTTATCTATGATTCTTAAGAATGGAAGATAGATCATAGCTCCTATAATAAGGTTCGCTAATTGCATAAGTGATCCTGTTAAATCTCCTACTGTGATAAATCCACTGATTACTGCTGGTGTAGGCCATGGGAAAGCTACTCCTAGTGGTTTTGAAACTAATCCTATGTTCATAGCTATATATTGAGTTGTTACCATAACTATTGGTACAATATTAAATGGAACTAGCATAATTGGGTTTAAAATTATAGGTAATCCAAATAGTACTGGCTCATTGATATTGAAGATTCCTGGAACAATTCCAATAGCTCCAACACTTTTTATATGTTTACTCTTAGCAAAGATTACGATAGCAAGTAATAGTGATAGTGTAACTCCTGCTCCTCCCATCCATATCATATCAAAGAATTGCTCTGTTATAACATGTGGTAGAGGTTGTCCAGCTTGTAATGCTGCTATATTTTCAGCTTGGTTTTCTAACCAGAATGGTCTTACAAATCCATTTACCATTGATCCACTGTTAATTCCTACTGACCAAAGAATTGAGATTGCAAATACAGTAAGAATTGAACCAATATATGATGTTCCTAATGCTCTTAATGGAAGTGCTAACATTTTATATACAAAGTCATGAATTGTTCCATAAGAAGTATGTTCCATTCCCACTCTTAATAGAAGAGCTGTTGCAAGAATAACTGTTCCTGGAATAAGAGCTTCAAATGATTTTATTACTTCAGGTGGAACTCCATCAGGCATTTTTACTAAGATATCTCTTTTTACAAAGAAATGGAATATTTTTACTGTTACAACACCGATTACCATAGCAACAAACATTCCTTTACTTCCTAGCCAAGCAAATGTTATTACTTGTCCAAATTCACTTGTATTTCCAAGTGGAGTAAGTATCAGGAATGATGCTAGTGATAATAATCCAACTGCTATACTATCAAGTTCAAATTGTTTTGCTAATTGTTGTGCTACAAGAAAAGCTACAAATAGTGCAATTAAGTTAAATGTTGCACTTACTGGAATATCAAAGATATCTTTCCAGTTTTCTCCTAAAAGACTTGCCATTCCTCTTTGATATGCTGGTAAAGGGAAAGCTGTTATCATTAAGAATAATGATCCTATCATTAGTAGAGGCATCATCATTATAAATGCTCTTCTAATTCCATTGACATATTTATTTTCTGCAATCCAAGCTGCTACAGGTACTAATTTTTCTTCTAATATCTCTATCGCTTTACTCATTGTCCTCTCCTTTATTTTATTATAATTCTTATATTTCTTCCAATGGTTTTTGAATATTTCTCTTATACTCTTCCATGTACTCTTTAGATGCTACTTCTATCTTAACCTCTTTAACTGTTTTGTCCTCATTAAATACAGGATTTGCTAAATATACTTTTGGCTCCTCTTCAGATGTTGATGCTACAAAAGTAAATTCAACATTTGTTCCTATTCCCCATTCACCCTTGTTATTCATTGCAATAACAGATATAGCCCCAGCTACTCCTCTTCTTCTTCTCAATTGTTTTGAAAAATCTTCTACTGCTGATTGAGCTGCTTCCATTGGAGACATTCCATTTCTCATTCTTTGAACAGTTTCATATGAAAGACAACCTTTCATTATATCCTCTCCAAGTCCTGTTGCTGCTGCTCCTCCAACTTCATTATCCACATAGAATCCAGATCCTGAAACTGGTGAATCTCCAACTCTTCCTCTTTTCTTCATAAATAATCCACTTGTTGAAGTTGCAACTGCCATATCTTTTTCACTGTCTAATCCAATCATACAAACAGTATCATGCCCATCATATGGTGAAAGATTTTTTTCATTGATCTCTTTCATTCTTATTTCCCAAGTTTTTTTAGCTCTCTCTGTAAGCATATTTTGTCTTACAAATCCATTTTTATGTGCATAAGCTTCTGCTCCAGCTCCTACTAAGAAAATATTAAATCTATCTTCACTTAATTTTCTAGCTATGCTTACAGGGTTTTTATAATCTTTTATTCCTGCTATTGCTCCTATTGATAGTGTTTTTCCATCCATAAAAGCGGCATCTAATTCAACTTCACAATTTTCATTTGGAAGTCCTCCATAACCTACTGATTTATAGAAAGGATAATCTTCAACTTGCATTATTGCTTTTTCTACTGCATCTTGACATTTTCCATTATTTTTTAATATATCAGCACCTAGAGCAACACCATCAGCAGCCATTCTCCAAGTTGCTATAATTCCCCATTTTCTCATTATTTTCTCACTCCCATAGCTTTATACATCTCTATCATCTCTTCAACTAATTCTCTTGCTAATATTGAGTTCATTAAATGATCTTGTGCATGAACCATAAGAAGATTAATTTCAACTTTATTTCCATCAGCTTCATTACAAATAAGCTCTGTTTGCATCTCATGAGCTTTTAAAGATTTTTCTCTAGCCTCTTTTAAAAGTTCCTCAGCAGCTTCAAAATTTCCATTTTTAGCTTCACTTAAAGCTTCATAAGCTAAGCTTCTAGCTTCTCCAGAGTTTCCTACTATTGTCATTGCTATCTCTTCTAAATCCATATTCATTTTAACGCCTCCTAAAAACTTTTTTTAATTTTCACATTTTACTTATATCACTATAAAAAGAATATGTCAAAATTCATATTTTATGATCTGTTATCGTTAAAAAAGTAACAATATAGAGAAAAAATTGAAAAAAATAGTGATTTATGCTATTATAAAAGCAATATAACGAAAATCTTTTTTCTTTATTTCGTTTAAAAATAAAAAAATTACTATTTTAAAAATTTTTTTTTACAAGGAGTTCAATATGAATCTTAATATTTTAAAAAATAATATAAATATTGACTTTTCAAAACATCTTAATAAGAAAGAGAGGGAGTTTATAAAATCTTTAGATATAAAAGAAAAAAATATAACTATCTCTTTCGAAAAATTTATAAAAGATTTTAGTTTTGATTTAAAAGAGGAAGTTATAAAATTCTTTGTATCTCTTTTAAATAAATATATTGTTCTCTCTTCAGAATCAGACAATTATATTAGTTATATATCAATACTTCAATCTTTTCAAATACTAGAAGATAAGATAACTTTAACATTTTCTGATGAGATTTTAAGCTCTTTTAAAAAGGAAACTTATTTTGAAAAACTAGGAATTAACAAAATTATAACCTTTGAAGAGAAATTTTCATATAAACTATTTCAATACCTAAAACATAGATCTGAAAATATTGTTTTTATCTCTTTAGAGGAACTTAGAGAACTTTTAGAGATAAAGGAATCCTATAAAAGATTCTTTGATATTGAGAAAAATATTCTTCTCCCCATCTTAAAGGACTTAAACGAAAATGGAGATATGGAAATTACATATAGCAAAAATAAGAGTGGAGAGTATAAAACTGCTAAGATTTTAGGGGTGACTTTTAAAAAGGAAAACTCAGAGGTTAAAAATAGTGTTATCAACGAAATTATGCAGCTAATTAGCCATAAAATCAATGATTTTTCAGAGATTTACAATCTTATTATAAATAATCTATATGAACATGGGGAAGAGTATGTTAGAGAAAATGTTGAGTTTGCTCTAAATAATAGTATTGGTAATTTTGATGGATATTTGAAAAAGCTATTTAATAGAGAATTAATTATTAAAAAGCCATATTTAACAATCAAAAAGAGATTTAAAAGCCTTTTTGACCTTCATATGGAAGTTTTAAAGATAGCTCAAAAAGAGAGTGAATACCCTTCAAATTTAAAGTTTTTAATAAAAATTTATTCTCTGAAAGATGGAGATAGTGTCATTTGTGATGGAAAGGATATATATTTAAAGATTACTTATAGTAAAAACGGGCTTTCTATTATAGAGATATTCCACCAAGATATCTAAAACTTATATTTTATCGTTCTAATAATTAAAGTAAAAATATATTATCACTAACATCAAGTTGACGTAATTTCCAAAAGTAAAGAAGTGCAAACGACTATTACT
>UQQO01000129.1 GCA_900543175.1 uncultured Fusobacterium sp. | reverse complement strand
TTATTATTTTTTTCTACAATTATTTTATTTTTCAAATTATTGATACATATCATTTTTATTAACTTGATAATTAATTTGAATATTATCAAGTGTTTCTCCTCCTTTATTATTTATTTTTCTTATTTCATTCAATAATTCACTTGATAATGAGTTAATTTTTATTATATTCTTTAAAGCATTTTCAGGTGTTGAAGATAAGCTTTCCAATTCTTTTGTTATTTTAATAATTTTTTCATTTGTAGATATTTCTTTAACTTGTCTTATTATTGAACTATCATAACTACCATGAAATTCAAATTTGGGGTTTATTTCAGGACTTATGCCACTATTACTATATTTTATACCAGAAAAATTTCCTTTACTATCAAATAAAATTTCTCCTGAAAATATTGATATAGATCCTCCATAAGTTTTTGAATATCCTTCTATATCTTTACTGTTATTTGCATAAGGTAATATAACCATACTCATTGAACCACCTGCTGTAGGAGTTCCTAGTCCTATTCCTATATCTGCTGTTTTTACTTCTTCTCCTTTTCCTGTTTTTGTATCAACTATATAATATGTTGTTCCTCCAGCATTTACTCTTCCTAAAAATGCTCCTGCAAAACTAATTGAATTATCTGAAATAGCAAAACTTTCTTTATACTCATCAGGAATATTTTTTTGAAATTCTTTTGCTTCTTCTTCATCTGGAAGTTCTTTATATTTTTCTTGTAGTTCTTTAAGATATGTATTGTATTTTCCATTTGTATCTGATTGATCTACTTTGGTATCTACTTTGCTCTCTATTTTTTCTGCTGTCTTTTCATCTATATCATATGTATTCATATGTCCTAGCTCATGTCCTAATATACTTAAAATATTTGAACTATTTAAATCTTCTTTGCTTATAAATACATATTCTTTACCAGTGTATCTTATATCTGTTGACTCTGTTTTATCTCCTATTAATATTTGAGGCATTTCTCCTTTATATCCTTTTGATAATAAGAAATCTTTTACTATATCATTTAATACATTTCTTTTATCTATTTCTGAAATATTTGGATCTCCTAAAATATTAAGTTTTTCTTTTTGCTCTGATACATATTTATTAAATAGATTACCAAATCTGTTTTCTTTATATGTATTTCCTATTCCACCGTCATTAGGATTAATTATTGCTTCTGCTAAATTTTCAAGTTTTTCTCCAGCTTCAACTATTTTATCTCTTTCATCTTTATTTAAAAGATCTGTATGAAGGTCAGCGTCAAGTACCTTATTTTCATCTTTTGTTGTTACTTGGGCTTTATTTAGATTTATATTAAATCCTAGCTCTTCAGCACTCTTATTTTCCCCTTGTACTATAAATTCTGTATTTACTGCTGTAGCATTAGTATCTTGTCTTTTATCTTGTCCACCAGTTATTACAGAGATATTAGGAACACCTTTATTTGTAATATTGACTCCGCCACCACTTACTTTATTGGTATCTTTATCTTTAAGGTTGTCTATATTTACATTATCTGCTTTTACAATTAGCTTATTTTCCTTGCTTTCAGAACCTATTATTGCTCCGCTGTTAGTAAAGTCTTTACTTTCTATAGTTCCGCCTTCTTTGGCTATAATAGAAGTTTGATTTCCAACCCATTCTTTTTCTCCATCAGCTTTGCTATAATTGATATTTATTTCTGTAGGAAGAGGAGATGTTCCAAATTTAACACTTCCACTACTATTTTTAGATTCAGAATTACTAATATCTTTAGATGAAGCTATAATTACATCTTTACCTTTTATATCAATCTTATTAGCTTCAACATTAGCACCTTCATATTTAACTGTTTCTCCAGCTTCAGATCTGTGAGTTCCACCTACTTCAAATTTAGAATTTACATTTTCAATACCTTCTCCAGTACCTTTACCTTTATTATGAGAAGTAGTTATTCCACCAAAAATTTTAGTAGGATCAGTTGAAATAGTTAAATCAACACTTATTCCACTAGATGAAGATTTATTTGAATAGTTGTATTCATCTTTAGAAGATTGAACTATTATATCTTTATCAGCTTTAAGATTAAGATCTTTATCTGTTTTAATATCTGTTCCTTCTATTAAAACACTACCTTTAGAAGATGATATATTTATATCTCCACTAGATTCAAGATTATTTTTTACAGTTGTTTTACTAGATGAGTGTGATTCTGATTTATTTTTACTTATTCCAGCAGATACACTGATATAGTTATTAACATCTCTTGAAACCCCTTCAATATTTTCAGAAGCTGAATTTTCAGATTCTTTTTTATATATATCAGAAGTAACTTTGCCTATAGCGTCAGCCCCATCTTTTATAGCTCCTACAAGATCAGAAGCAGTATTAGCTATATCATAAGAATTTCCACTAAAATCTGTTAAATCATCTATATTTTCAATATTATCTATAGTATTTTTTATACTACTTTGAACTCCAGCACTTATTCCTATACTTGTTGACTTATGTTTTTCATCAACTGTAGTAGTATTTTTAGCTGTAGTTAATTCTACCCCTTTTGTACCACTGATGTCAATTCCTTCATTTCCATAAATATCAGAAGATTTTATTTTAGTTGTTCCATCATTAGCTTCTATAGTTACCTTACCTTGAGAAACAATATTTGAAGCTATATTTTCTGTAGTAGTAGTTTTTATTTCATCTTTACTTTTACCATAAGATAGACTTATTCCACCACTACCAAAGGAACTAGAAAAACCTTTTTTCTTTTGTTTTACTTCTTGGAATGATTTTTCTTCAGTAGGATTTATATTAACATCTTTTCCTTTTAAAGTAACATTTCCTGTAGAAACTACTGTTACTCCCTCAAGCATAAGTCCTTTATCTGCTACATAAGTTGTTCCTCCTGTACCAGAGATAGTATTAGCTTTTATTGCTTCTTCTTTATAGCTTTCGCTTGATTTTGAACTTCCAGTAAGTCCTAAGAAACCTTTCTTAGTAGTTTTCTTATAGCTATAATTAATATCTTTTACTGCTGCTTGAACAATATCTCCACCAGCATTTATTTCAGCTTTTCCTTCAGTACCAGCTTGAATATTGCTTCCAATTATAGCAGTATCTTTTCCACTTGTTATATTTATATTTTCTCCGATTAAATTAGAGCTATTATGTTTTGTTGAATATTTAACTTCAGTTTTAGACTTGCTTCTTCCAAAACTTTTCTTTTTACTTTCTTGATGTTCATAATAATTTGTATCAACTGAAGCAACAATATTAACATCATCACCAGCACTTAAATTAAGATTATTATTAGCTACAATATTAGAACCTTTAATATTAATATCTTTATTGGCATTAAGAACAATATCTGTTCCCTCTAAACTACTACCAAAATTTTCAAGAGATTCATTGATTGTATAGTTTTTTGTTCCACCAGTATGATGATAATTATGAACTTCAATTGTATTAGCAGTAATATTTTCAGCTTCAATATCAAGATTATTATCAGCTTTGACTAAAGCACCAGTATTTTCAAAGTCTTTATTAGCATTAATACTTATATTATCTCCTGTCATACTAGCACTATTTTCAACTTTTGAAGCAATGTAATTATCACTCATAACATTTTCTCTAAGTATAGTTTTATTAGCAATACTTCCTTTTAATGACTCTAAGCTTAAATTATTTTCAGCATTTATTTCAGCACCTATATTATTAATATCCCCTACTGATACAATGTTAATATTATTTCCATTAATTTTAGCTTTATAATCTCCAAGAATAGATTTATTTAATAGTTCATCAGTATTTATTATAATATCGCCTGTAGATTGAATTTTGCCAGTATTAGTTATAGCTAAAGCTGATATATTTAAGCTATCTCCACCATATATTCCAGTTTGATTATCTCCTAATGAAGCAAGAGTTTCTTTAGAAAGATAAACTTTAGGAACTAGAACATTTACTCCGTTTACTTCTTCTTCCACATACCAAATAATATCATCTTTTAGATTATTTATTTGTTCAGCAGTAAGGGCTATTCCAATAGAAAGATTCATATCTTTCATAGCTACAATAGAATTATCATAAAGAATTTGCATTTGTTCTTTATCATTTGTAGCCCCATTAAGATATCTTTTTCCAGTACTTTCTAAAATAGCTCTATTTACAAATTTTGTTTCAAAAAAATCATCTCCAAGAAGTCTGATATTTTTTTCAGGATTAAAATTAATTCTGTCAAAGAAATAATCAGAACCAAGGAAAAATCCTTTATCTATAAATTTTATATTTGTTTCTATCAGATAAGAGAATCCAGGTTTACTTTCATTTTTTACTAAATTATTTCCAGAACTTATTTCAAATGTATTGTTATTAATAAATTCTTCATTTACTTTGAATAATCCTTTATCACCAGTAGGAATTTTTGTATATTCTTCTGTATTAATTGTTCCTGTCTTTTGTATATTACTTTCATTTAATGATACTTCTTCTGTATTAATATGTTTTTCATCAACACCATATATTTTATTAGAAAGAGTACCATTTCCAATTGTTTCTACAACATCTATATTTGCTTTACCACCAGCAGATATTAAAGTAGGTTTATCTGAACCTACTTTCCATGTAATATCAGTTTTTACTATTGTATACCCCTTATCACGATTATGATTATATAACTGTCCATCATAATAGTATTGATTATATCCAAGTTTATACATAGCGTCACCATGCATTTCATAATTTTGACGCCACTCTGCTTTAGTTGTGATATCTATTAAATAAGTTTCATTTGTTAAGTTTTTTGCTTTGATATTTACATCATTTACAGCAAGAATATTTCCTTCTTTATTTAAAATATTATTCTTAGCATTTAAAGTTAGATTTTTTCCTGCTGATATATATGATAGATTACTTGTATAGTTACTAATAACTTTTTCTCCACCATATAGATGAACATCATTTTCCCATTCTGTTCTACCTTCTTTAACAAATTCATCATAAACTTTATTGAATATTTCATTAGATTTTTTTCTTATAGGATCTTTATCTATTTTACTTGTATCAAGGTTTAGATCTTTACCTAAAACATATTTTATTTCGTGAGAACCTATTACTTCTCCAATATTCTCTATATTTGAAGCAGTAATTGTGATGTCATTCTGCCCTTCAATATCTCCTATTTTATTTACTACATTTTCATTTGCTGTAATGACAATATTGCTTCCTGAATATATTTCTGATTTCTCATTTAATATATCTTTATTGGCATTTAAACTCATATCTTTGTTAGCAAAAATTAAAGCTCCATCTTTATTTTCAATATTATTATCTGAAGTAATAGTCAATTGATTACCTGAAGCAATTTGTCCAAGGTTTTTTATTTGTCCACTATCTAATTTTAAAGATTCTTCTGAAGTGATAAAACCTTCATTTTTTATCTCATTTTCAGCAATAATATTATTTTCACCAGAGCCTAAAATTAAATTTTTAAGATTATGAAGAGTTCCAGAAACTTTAGCTAAAAATCCTTGTACACTTCCAATAGTTCCAGAGTTACTTATATTATTAGCTTTTATATCAACATCTTTGCCACTAATAAAAGTTTTATTATTTACAAAATTACCATTTAAACTTAAAATAATATCTCCATTATTTTCTATATCAGTATTAGAAACTAATGAATTAGCAGTAATATTAAATTGATTATTTCCAGTAAAAGTTCCTTCAAGAGTTAAATCTCCAAATATATTTAGAGTTAAATTTCCCTGTGATTGTATTTTACCATCAGAGTTTATTAGGTTATTAGCTATTATACTAATAGTAGAATTATCATTAAAGGCTTTAATAGTTCCTGAAGAATTATTTAAAACATCAGTATTTTCAATATTAATATTATTCCCTTCTATAATTCCGCTGTTTTTAGTTAGATTATTAAAAGTGATGGTATTATCTG
>UQQO01000128.1 GCA_900543175.1 uncultured Fusobacterium sp. | reverse complement strand
TTAGGGAATAGGGTATAATTGTAATAGATAAGAAAAAAGGGGGATAAGTTTGAAAAAAAAATTGACAGAGCAGGAGATAGAGGCTCAAATGGAAAGGGCGTTAGATAAGATTCCTTTTGAGATAAAAAAAATAAAATTTGCCCTTGAAATTATAAAAAGGGTAAAAAGAATAAAAAAATTATTTAAATTTTAATATAAAATGGTTTGTATGGAGGAGATATGTTATCTGAAAAATTAACAAAGAGAATAGGAACAATAGCAAGAGAGTTTGAGAAAATGGGATATACATTAGAGGAGGATCTTCTTGAACTTGCAGAGATGAGAGAGGATATAGCAGAGAGACTGGAAAATACAAAATTTAAAAAGATAGAGTTTTATGAGGACAAGGAGCTTCACTCAGTTGGAATGACTTTGGAAGATGTACAGATAGAGTTTTTCATAACTGAGGGAGAGGATGAGGAAGGACCTTGGTATGAAGCAGAAGCAGAGATAATATTCTTTTAATTAATATAAAGGGGAGTGAGTGTAATGAAGATATTTGATGGACATGCTGATATTTGGTTTGATGTGGCATCTAAAAGAAAAAAGGGGTTAGAAAATATAGTGAAAAACTATCACTATGATAGATTTAATGCTGGAAAAATCATGGGAGGAATTTTTGTAGCTTATCTTGATGATGAAAGTGTTGTTGTAGATGATGAAAAAGAGATGATGTTTATGGTAAATTCTGCAATGCACGAATTGAGAGAGAATCAAGATCTATTTAATATTATAAAGAATCAAGGGGACTTCAATAGAGGGCTTGTAAGTGAAAAAATGAATGTTCTTATGGGAATAGAGGGATTAAGAGCTATAAAAGAGAATCTTGATTGGTTGGATACTTTCTATGCTCTTGGATTTAGACATGCCTCTCTTACTTGGAATGAGCAAAATGCTTTAGCAACAGGAGCTAGAGGAGATGAAAATAGAGGAATAACTCCACTTGGAATAGAGGCAGTAAAAAAACTGAATAGATTGGGAATGGTTGTTGATGTTTCACATGCTAATGAAAAAAGCTTTTGGGGAATCTATGAAGCAAGTAGTAAGCCTATTATAGCTTCACACTCAAATGCAAGAAGTTTATGTGATCATGTGAGAAACCTAAGAGATGAGCAGATAAGAGCAATAGCTGAAACAGGGGGACTTGTAGGGGCAGTGGCTTTTAAAGGCTTTGTAAGTACCAATAAAGAGGAGCAAACTCTTTCAAAATATGTAGATCATATTGATCATATGGTTGATTTAGTAGGGGTAAAACATGTTGGAATAGGTTTTGATTTCTGCGAATATCTACATGATGATAGAGATGGTAGAGATATGAATCCTCTTGGATTAGAAGATGCTTCAAAAGCTCAAGATGTAATTTCTGAACTTAGAAAAAGAGGGTATAAAGAGGAAGATATTAGAAAAATAGCATATGAAAACTTTATGAGAGTAATAGAAAATACATTGATAAAATAATCTTATAGGAGCGGGGATATGGAAAGAAAACTTTGGATATATGATTCTTTTACTAATGAGAAATTTAAGGGAAATCCAGCAGGAGTTGTATTAGATGGTAAGGGGTTAGAGGAAGATCAGATGCAACTGATAGCTAGAGAATTGGGATATCCTGAAACAGTTTTTATTTTTAAAGATGATTCTAAGATTAAAGTGAGATTTTTTACTCCTAAAGAGGAGATTGATCTGTGTGGACATGCTACCATTGCCTATGGAACAGCTCTTGTGGAGAGTGGTATGATCAATGTTAATGAGGGAGAAAACAAGATTGATATAGAAACAAATCTTGGAATTTTACCAATTATTATAACAATGGAGAATAAAAAGGTTAAAAATATTATGATGTATCAAGCTTCACCAAAATTGTCTAAAGATTTTATTTTAGATAGAGAGAAATTGGCTAAATCTCTGAATATTTCTAGAGATGATTTTAGAGAGGAGATTGATATAGTAAAAGCTTATACAGGGGTATGGGATTTGATGATACCTTTAAAAAGTAAAGAGGCTTTAGATAATATAGATGGAAATATGAATTTAATAAAAGAGTTAAGTAGAGAGTTGGGAATTATCTCATTACACCCATTTTATTTAGATGAAAATAAGCAATTATATGCTAGAAATTTAGCACCTATTGTGGATATAGATGAAGAAGCTGCAACTGGAACCTCTAATGGAGCTTTAACTTATTATCTTTACTCTCTTGGAATAGTAAAGGATAGAGAGGAGATCTCTGTTATTCAAGGGGAGCAAATGGGAAGAAAAAGTGAGATAAGAGGAAAGATTCAAATTGAAAATGGGGAGATAAAAGTTTTAATTGGTGGTACAGCACTTAAAATAATTGAAGGGAATTTAATTTAAAAGAAAACTTATATAATTGATAAAGATGCAACTATGCAAATGTGTAGTTGCATCTTATTTTTTTAAGTAAAACTTTACACAATCTTTACATTGAATTATATTTGCTTTAACATTAGAAATATATAATTTAAGCTGAATACAATTCAAGGAGGGAGATTAAGATGGAATACGGAGTAATTGACATTGGGTCAAATACTATAAGACTTTCTATTTTTAAATATAATGAGGAAAAAAATATAGTAAAGCTTGTAACAAATAAAAAAGTTATAGTAGGGCTTACAGGTTATGTAAAAAAAGGGCAACTTTCAGCTTTAGGAATAACAAAATTATGTCGTACACTTCAAAAATTAAAGATGAGTTTAGAAAACTTTGAAATAAAAAATTATTCAGCTTTTGCAACAGCTTCTTTAAGAAATATCTCAAATACAGAGGAAGTATTAAAAGAGATTGAAAAAACAACAGGGATAAAACCTGAAATTATTGTAGGAGAAGAGGAAGCAAGGCTTGATTTTATTGGAGCAAAATCTGGAATGAACCTTGAAAGAGGAATTTTAGTTGATATTGGTGGAGGAAGTACAGAGATTGTTCTATTTAATAATGGAGAGATAGAGAAATTAACAAGTATTCCTATTGGAGCTCTTAATCTTCAAAATAAAGTAGTAAAACATATAGTTCCAGAGGAAAAAGAGATAAAGAAGATGAGAAAAATTATAAAGGAAGCTCTAAAAGAGTTAAATTGGGAGCATGAACAAAATTATAAATACCTTTACGGTATTGGAGGTTCATTAAGAGCTTGTATGAATATTATAAAAGAAACAAAAAATCTCCCATTAGAAGATAAATCTTTCTTTGTTGAGGAGCTTTATAATATTGTAGATATTTTAAAAAATGGTGGAACTTGTGAGGAAACAAAGGAATTATATAGATTGATTCCTGAAAGAATATTCTCTTTTGCTGGAGGAGTAGTAATTTTAAGAGAGATCGTCGATACTTTTGGAGTAGAGAAAGTTATAATCAGTAAAAATGGTGTAAGAGAAGGATATTTTATTGATAGAGTTATCAAAAAAGATGAAGAGAAGGTAGAAAATAATGAAGCTTGATTATATTGAAAATAGAGAGATCTCTTGGCTAAAATTTAATGAGAGAGTACTTGAAGAAGCTGTTAGTGAAGATAATCCACTTCTTGAAAGATTAAAATTTCTAGCAATATTTACTAGTAATCTTGATGAATTTTTTATGGTAAGAGTTGGAACAATGAATGATTATATAAAATATGTTCCAGATTACGTAGATGGTAAAACTGGTATGAATGCTAGAGAGCAACTTGAAAAAATTTATGAGATATCAAATAGACTTTATCAAAAGAGAGATAAGGTTTTTGAAAAGCTTATGACTCTTCTTGAAAAGGAGAATCTAAAAAAAGAGAAGATAAAAGATCTATCTAAAAAAGAGTTATCATATTTAGAGAAATACTTTTTCAATAATATATTTCCTATGTTATCTCCATTGATTATAGATGCTTGGCACCCATTTCCCTTTATTCCTAATAAGCAATTAAATGTTATAGTTTATCTATCTAACAAGAAAAAAGAGGTACTTGGAATGGTTCCAGTTCCAAATAATATGGAGAGAGTTATTCTTATAGATAAGGAACTTGGAAGATATGTACTTTTAGAAGAAGTAATTTTACACTTTGTAAAAAATATTTTCTCTATGTATGAATTAAAAGAGAGTTCTATTATGAGTGTTACAAGAAATATGGATATTGAGACTGATGTGGAAAATTATGATGAAAATCTTGATTATAGACAGTATATGAAGCAAATTGTAAAAACTCGTAATAAGTTAGAACCACTTAGAATGGAGATTCAGTCTAGAATTAGTGAAAAATTTTTAGATTCACTACTACAAAGATTAAATCTTTCAGAGGAGCAAGTATTTACTTTTAATTGTCCAATAAATTTAAGTTACCTATTTAATATCAGTAGTTTTTTACCACCAAATGTAACAACAAAACTTTCTTATAGTGCTTTTTCACCAGTTGTTCATCCAATAGCAGATAAAAAACATAGTGTTATAGACTTTATAGAGAAGAAAGATCTGTTACTTTTCTATCCTTTTGAAAGTATGAAACCTTTTTTAAATTTGATAAAAGAGGCGTCAGAAAGGGAGGATGTACAATCTATAAAAATAACTTTATATAGAATTTCAAAGGACTCTAAGTTGGCTGAATATCTGATAAATGCTGTGGAAAATGGAAAAGATGTTACAGTTTTAATGGAGCTTAGAGCTAGATTTGATGAAACGAATAATATTGAATGGGCTCAAAAATTGGAAGAAGCAGGTTGCCACATAATTTACGGAACAGATGGGTTTAAAGTTCACTCAAAAATCTGTATGATAACTTATAGAAAAGATGGAGAGATTAAACATATTACTCAAGTTGGAACAGGAAACTATAATGAAAAAACTTCAAAAATGTATACTGATTACTCTTTTATGACTTCTGATATAGAGATCGGAAGAGATGCAGATATCTTCTTTAAAAATATGGCTCTGGGAAATCTTATGGGAGTATACAAAAAACTTTGGGTAGCTCCATCTAGTTTTAAACAAAATATTTTGAAGAATATAGATAATGAGATTGAAAAGGCAAAAAGAGGAGAAGAAGGTAAAATAGTTATAAAATGTAACTCTTTTACTGATAAAGATCTTATTCTTGCATTGGCAGAAGCTTCTGATTTAGGAGTAAAAATAACACTTATTGTAAGGGGAATCTGTTGCCTTGTACCACAAACAGAGGGAAAAACTAGAAATATAAAGGTTGTAAGTGTTGTTGGAAGATTCTTAGAACACTCAAGAATATATAGTTTTGGAGTAGGTGAGGAGCAAGTTCTTTATATAGCTTCTGGAGATATGATGACAAGAAATACAGAGCATCGTGTAGAGGTTGGTTGTCCAATTTTTGATAAAGATATAAAAGAGAGAATAAATTCTCATATAGAAACTATTTTAGAAGATAATCAAAAAGCTAGGGTATTGGAGGCTAATGGAGAATACAAGATAGTTTCTAGCTCAGAAAGTGAAAGAAAGATAAATTCACAAGAGGAGTTTATTAGAGAAGCTGAGAAAAATGTTTATCAAATAATTACTGAAGAACCTAAAGTAGTGGAAGAGAAAAAAGCTGTAAAAGAAGGTTTTTTAAAAAGATTGTTTCATATTTCATAAAATAAAAGCTGTTGAAGATTGGTGGTTTTAGGCTTTCAATTTTCACAGCTTTTTTATTTATATTTGTTTTATAATAACAGTCAAAATCAATATAAGTGGATATTAAATTTTAGTAAAATATTGACAAGGAATAAAATAATTGCTATAAATGATATAGTGGCAAAATCATTAAAAGAAATAATGAAAACAGTTATAAACTTGAGAGAAGATATTTTTCTAACAAAACTATATTTTATACTATAAATTTAATAAAATATGGAGTTAAAAATATATTTTAAGATTCATATGCTACTTATCTATTTTCTAAAAAATTTAATATATTAT
>UQQO01000127.1 GCA_900543175.1 uncultured Fusobacterium sp. | reverse complement strand
CAGATTTCGTAACTCTCTCTAATATTCTTCTCCAAATTACATTTAGCTGATATTAAGGAAAGTAAAAATTATAAGTTTTGTTAATGTAGGTTTAAGGATCACAGAAACTCCGTTTTTGCATCTCAATAATCATAGTCGTTCTATAGAACTCCTTGATTATTGGATTTTTGTTGTAAAACTAACAATATGCTAGATAAATAAAAATAGCTTTTATTTGATTTTAGGTATAATATATGGAAAATCATTTTCCCCATAAAAGATATCGCAATTCAAATTATAAACCTCTTTTAAATTTTCCTTAGTCAATACCTCTTTAGGCGTCCCCTTACAAAAAAGCTTCCCATTTTTGAGCATAATCAATTCATCACAAAAAAGAGCAGCAAGATTGAGATCATGCAACACTGCAACTGCTGTCTTTCCCTCTTTTCTCACTATCTCCTTTACCTTTTCCATAAGCTCAATAGCGTGATTCAGATCAAGAGCAGATGTTGGCTCATCTAAAAGTATAATCTCTGTATCCTGTGTAATTGCCCTTGCAAGTAGCACCCTTTGAAACTCTCCACCAGATAAAGTGGTAGCTGTTCTCCTTTTAAATCTTTCAAGATCTAAAGAGTTCAAAGCTTTTTCAGCTAATTCCCTATCCTCTCTACTATAACCTTTCCAACTATTTTCAAGATGTGGTAATCTTCCCATAAGGACAAACTCCTCTACACTCATAGCAGACATAAGTTGAGATTTTTGAGGAACTAAAGAGATCAATTTAGATTTTTCTTTCTGTGAAAATTCATTTGAATTTTTATTAGCTATCTTTATAGTTCCAGATGAGCTATGAAGATACCCAAGTATATTTTTTAGTAAAGTTGATTTTCCACAACCATTTGGACCTAATATTCCTACTAACTTTTTCTCATCTATTGAAAGGGAAAGATTATTTAATATTTGCCTCTCTCCATATCCAAAGTTTAAATTCTCTATATTTATAATCTCCATTAAAAATCTCTCCTCTTATTTTTTAAAGCTAAGTATAAAAAGAAAGGTGCTCCAAAGAATGCAGTAATAACCCCTATTGGTATCTCTGTTGGAGCTAAAATTATACGTCCAAAGGTATCACAGATAAGTAGGAAAAAGCCCCCAGCTAAAATCGTACTTAAAAACATCTTTCTATTAGAGGGACCAAGGATCATTCTCATTGTGTGTGGAACTATAAGCCCTACAAAACCTATCATTCCTGAAAATGCCACAGAGAATGCCACCACAAAAGCCGATACAGTCAAGGCTCTTATCTTCAATTTATTTACATCTATCCCTAGAGAGTGAGCCTCTTCATCTCCAGACAGAAGAGCATCTAGCTCATTTCTCTTTAAAAAGAAATATGCTACTGAAAATAGTAGAGGAATCAATATTAAAATAACTTGCTCCCAAGTTGCATTTCCTAAATATCCCATAAGCCACATTGTAATTTTAAAAGAATCCTCTCCAATAAGATACATAGCAAATGATGTAAATGCCCCAAGAAAAGAGGAAACTGCTATACCTATTATTAAAAGAGTTGCAACATTTACTCTATCCCCTTTTTTAGCCATTTTAAATATCAGAAGTGTACTTGTAAGACAGCTAAAAAATGCAAGAACTCCATACATAAAATCTGGTAGATTTAAAACATAAGCTATTACTGCCCCAAAAGTTGCACTTGCTGCAATCCCAATAATATAGGGATCTGCCAATGGGTTTTGGAAAACTGTTTGAACTACTGCTCCACTTGAAGAGAGCATCATACCTATCAATAGTGACATAACTATTCTTGGCAATCTTAAATTAAAAATAATTGTCTTTATATATTCAGGGGCATTAGCAGGAGAGAATATATATTCTAATGGAATAGGAACACTCCCTAATGGTATAGAGAGTATTCCAACTGCTAAAATTCCCACTGTTAAAATTAATGGTAGAATTTTTTCCATCTGCATCACTTTCAATTATAGGCTATATTTAAAGCCTACATAATAGTTTCTCTCTGCTGCTGGATCATATGTGTATCCTTCACTTAAAGAGTAATCCACAGCCTCATAATATTGTTCATTGAAAATATTATTAATTCCTGCATATAGAGTTAAACCAGGGTTAAAGTTATAGTTAGCTCTAATATTTGTCACTGTGTGTGAATTAACTTTTCCACCTAAATTTTCATTATTTAAGTAGATCTTATCAACATATACTACCTCTGCTCCTAAATTAAAATTATCTGTAAAAGCATAGTTTGCTCCAATATTAAATTTATTTTTAGGAACTTTAGCAACTCTATTTCCTTCTAAATCAACATATCCTGTTTTGTTTCCATCTTTATCATAAACACCTTTTTTACCATCTTTTATCTTAGCATTGATAAAAGAGTAAGATTGTGAAAGTGTTAATTTTCCTAGATATTGTTCAGCTTTAAGCTCAAATCCAACTCTCTCTGTTTTACCTAAATTATAGTTATATATCCAAGCAGGTGGCATTCCTGATGCCATATCTTGTGTAATTTCATCTTTAGTTACTGTATAGAAAACAGATCCACTTACACTTGAGAAACCAATATAATCAGAGAATCCAATCTCAAAGTTATCATATTTTTCAGAGTTTAGATCATTTAAGTAGTAGTTTGCTAAACCATTTGTTGTAACTTTATTTGTAAGAAGTGCAGGTGGTGGAGAAGTAAATCCTCTTTCATATCTTACATAAGCCTTTCCAGTATCTGAATATAGATAGTTAGCTGACAATTCATAAGCAAAGTTATCCTCATCAGTAGTTACTTTTCTACCTTCATTATTTGTTTGCATAGGGTTTCCATTCATACTTACAACTCTATTTGTATTTCTATCAGCCTCATAATTAGCTTTTTCATATCTTAAACCTTGAGCAAATTCAAAATCTCCCCAAACATAGTTATTCATCACATAACCACTTATAGTTTCTTTCTCTAAATTATTTGTTGTAATAGATTTTATGCTCATTGGACTAAGTCCACCAGTAGCAGATTTTATAGGTTGAATTCTCATATCACTAACTCTTTTAGCTTTATTTTGAATATAATCCATACCAAAAATCAAGCTACTTCCCTCACCATATGAGTATCTAAATTTAGGTTTTACTCCCCATTTTTCATCTTCAAATAATCCTCTTTGATCTGCAATAGCTGACCCAGGCATAGGAGAAGTTATTGTTCCAAAATCCCAAGTTCTAATTTTCATCTCTGTATTTTGATAGAACCCTGTAAGGTTAAAATCTAAATTTTCAGATAGTTTATTATTATATGTCAACACATACTCATCTTTGTCTGTCTCTGTTCCATTTATTCCTATACCCCATTTAGAGCGAGTAAGTCCATCTTGTTTTCTATCTTCCTCAACTTCCTTTTTACTTAACATTTTAGGGTAACCTTCATCAGCTTTGTATTTACTATATTTAAAGTTGATATTTTGTGTATCAGAGATTCTATATCCTAAATCCCCTTGGAAATAATCTGAATCTGATTCATCATTATCTCTATAACCTTTTCTATCATTTTTAGTATAAGCAAGGTTTATATCAAAATTTCCAAAACTTTCTCCCACTGCTACATTTGTTTTTTTACTTCCATACTCTCCATAGTCAAAGCCTACCATAGCTTTTCTACCACTGCCTTTTTTAGTGATAATGTTTACTACTCCTCCAGAAGTTCCACTTCCATAAAGAACACTTCCTCCACCAGGGATAACTTCTATTCTTTCAATACTATCTGGTGAAATTGTATCTATTGGAGTTGCAGTCATTGAAGTATCTAGAGAGTTAATTTGTACTCCATCAACTAAGATTTGTACATTTTGCTTAGCTTTGTCCCCTTGCCCTCTTAAGTCAATTATTGAATCTTTACCCTGTTTTACAATATTGATACTTGGTATAGATTCTAAAACCTCACTAACTGTTTTATAGTTCTTTTCTTCAATCTCTTTAGATGTAACAACTGTTGGAGTACTTGCAGTTTTTCTCATCTCTGTGGCAAAACCTGTTGTTGAATAAACTACACTTTTACCTAAATCTACTGATTCTTCACCATATGCTGCTATGGTTAAACCTGCCCAAATCAATCCCAAAACTCTTTTATTCATTCTCTTTCTCCTATCTTAAATTTATTTATATACTCTTTCTCTAAACAAGATTATTTATTCAGCACATCGTTACATTTTGACAAAGTTCCTTTGTTATTTATGTTAATTAGTCAATTTTAGTTAGTAAAAATTTTTTTAATTCTCCTAATATCAGCTAAATGTAATTTAGAGAAGAATATTAGAGAGAGTTACGAAATCTGACGCTAAAAATTCCGACGTGTTTGAACGAAGTGAGTTTCGGAATTTTAGTCAGATGAGTGCTACTCTCTCTTTATTCTACGACATGGAATTTAGCTGATATTTAAAATCTTAGTTTTGATAACTTAACTTGAATAATAATCACTAAATGCAAAGGTATCTTTGCTTTAAACCTAACGATATGCTAAAAATTGGATAAATTTTTATTTATTAAATATTCTCTCCATTATATAGATAATAATCTCACTTGAAATATTGTTTCCCCAGAAAATTCCCAATTTTGTAAGGTTATAAGAGGTTTCATCAATTACTACTAACCCCTTTTCCTCATAATCTTTCATCTTTTCATGGAAATATCCATACTCCTCTTGAGATAACATCTCTTGTACAACAGCCTTTTCTATTACAGGAAACTGCATATATCCAGATAATCTAGCAAATCTTTCATGGTATTCTGTCTGTTTAGAGCAGAAACTCATCTCCTTACTCATATTAAACTTACCAATACCTTGAACACTTCCTCCAGCTCCTACACCAATTGGGAATGTGTCCCCTCCAGTATTTCTAACTCTGATATATTTGTAGTTATCCCCATTATTTTTAGCTATCTTTGTTAGTTCTAAAATATGGTAACTATTATCTAATAGCATCTCATCTACAAAATGTTGATACAGAAGATAATCTCTCTCTACATCTGTTTTCATCTTAACCTTTTCACTTTCAATATCCTTTGAAAGTTTAGATCCCTCATGTACCATCAAAGAATAGAAACTAGCACTACTTAATCCTATCTCTTTTACTATTCTTGCATCTTCTAGTACATCTTCAATCTTTTGATCTGGAAAATTATAGATAATATCTACACAGAGATCCCCTTGTAAAATCTCTTTTAACCTTTTCAATCTCTCTATAACTTCCTCTTTCCCATAAGTTCTATTATAGAATTTTCTTCCCTCATCTGAAAAAGTTTGGATTCCAACACTTAATCTATTCACTCCGTACTTTTTCATTACCTTTAGTTTTTCATCTGTAAGATTATGAAGTGTTGTTTCAAAAGTAAACTCATATCCCTCTGAAAGTCTTACATTCTTTTGAATACTTTTTAAAATCAACTCTAATTGTTGAGGCTTATATACAGTAGGTGTTCCACCACCAAAGAAAATAACCTCAAATTCACTCTCTTGGAAATATTTTGTCTTTCCATATTTTTCAAATTCATCAGCTATATATTGTGCATAGATATCTAAACTCCCATCAATTTGCTTTCTATTTAGATTACAAAATGAACAGATTTTATCACAATATGGAGTGTGAACATAGATAGCTTTCTTTCTATTATCTGGTGTTTTTTGTAGCATCTCATCAAACTCTTTTGGTGAAAACGGTGTGCTTTTTATATATTTGTTTATCAAACTATTACTGTCATGATGTGACTTTAATCTCTTTTCATATAAAAATAAATTATTCTCCATTACAGATGTTTCCTCCTATTTTTCTGTGTTATTACAGAAATCACATTTATTTTTCTTACATGTGACTATATTAATATTATTTTTTTTCATTGTCAAGAAAAATATTTTTTGTATCAAAGTTTTTTATTATAAAAATAATTGACTTTAAATT
>UQQO01000126.1 GCA_900543175.1 uncultured Fusobacterium sp. | reverse complement strand
TGTTATTTTTAGGGATATATTCTAAAATATCTTCCCAATAAAGAATATTTTTAGGCTCTCTCTTGAGATTTAAAAGTTTTAGATATAGTTTAACTTCAAACTCTTGAACATTGTTATCTATCTTCTTTTCATATGGAATGCTATTTTCTAATAAAAGTTTTTCCAACTTAATTACACTATATCTATCCCTGTAAATAATAGCCATATCACCATATTTTATTCCATTTTTCTGAAACTTCAATATCTTTTCAACTATAAATCTATTTTGGAGATTTTCATCTTTAAATTTTAAAATATTAGGTTTACCCCCTCTTCTCCCAGTAGATTTTGCAATCTTATTATATTTCAGATGAAATTTAGAGGCTATCTTATTGGAGTACTCCACTATCTCCTCTGTACTTCTATAATTTTTCTCTAACTTTATAAGATAACTATTGGGAAAATCCTCATTAAATCTTAAAATATTTTCAAGCTCTGCCCCTCTAAACCCATATATACTTTGATAATCATCTCCAACTACCATTAAGTTCCCATCTTTTCCACAGATCATCTTCAATATATCCCTCTGCTTTTTATCTGTATCTTGGTACTCATCAACAATTATATATCTGTATTTTTTCTGAAGATATCTTCTAAAATCAATGTCACTTTTTAGCTTTATAAGGACTTTATCTATTAGATCATTAAAATCAAACAACCTATTGATCTTCTTATATTTTTTATAATCTCTTATTAAGTTTTCAAGAGGTTCCTTGTACTCTTTCTCCTTTTCAGTAAGGATATCATCTATATTTTTTCCCTTTTCTAGCCCCTCAATTATATTTAAAACCCTCTCTTTTCCAATTTCTAATTTTAATCTTTTCTCTCTAATAATTACCCCTATAATACTTTTTTTCTCTTTCTCATCTATTACTATAATTTTTTCCAAATTAAATAGATTTCTATTTTTTCCCATTAATTTCATGCAAAAAGAATGAAATGTCCCAATCTCAACTTTTATATCCCTTTCAAGTAGATCTTCCAATCTGCTTTTCATCTCATCAGCAGCTTTTCTAGTAAAGGTTACCATTAAAATCTCTTCCTCTTTTATCCCTTGCTCCAATAAAAAAGCTGTTCTATATATTATAGTTCTTGTTTTTCCAGATCCTGCCCCAGCTATCACCAAATACTGCCCTTCTATTGAAGTTAAAGCCTTTAGTTGCTCCTCATTGAGAGAATTTTTATAGTCAATTTTGTAGTTCTTGTTTAAAAGAGAGGTATCAATCTCTTTTACCTCTCTCTTCTCTAAATTTTTAATATTTCTTTCTAGCTCTCTTTTTAAATCTTTTTTCAATAGATTTTCTTTATCTATCTTTCTTGTAAAAATTCTATCCTCATCTACTGCCTTTTCTCTATCCCTCTTTTTAAATATCCCCCACATAATCCACCTATCTATTAGCTAGTTTTTCCATTATCTCTACAACTTTTCTCGATATATCAAAACTATTTACTTTAGATTCAATTTCACCATTTTTAATAAGATTTACAAGCTCATCTATCTCATAAACCATATCATTTTCAGCTACTTGCAGTTCTATATTTTCCTCTTTTCCATCTCTATATTTAATTTTTAACCCTTTAACTTGTGAAACCTTATCTATTACAATAGATCCCTTTTCTCCTAAAATCTCACTTTGAGATCTCTCATCAGTTATCTTAGAGTATGAAATATTCCCTATTTTATCCCCATATTTTAACAGAATTGAGCCACAACCATCTACACCACTTTCTAATATATAGTTATATCCAAAATACTCCTCTGGCTCTCCAAACATTGCAATAGCAAAATACAATGGGTAAACTCCTATATCATAGAGAGATCCCCCTTTCATCTCTTTATTAAAGATATTTGTTACCTCTCCAGCTTTTAAAAGATCATATCTTGATGAGTATTGACAATATTTCAGCATAAATTGTCTAATATCCCCTATTTTCCCTAAACTATCTTTAATTATTTTAAAATTAGGGTTCAATGTTGGTCTCATTGCCTCCATAAGAGCAATACCATTTCTTTTAGCACAATCTACCAATATATCAAACTCCTCAACAGTTGGCACAATAGGCTTTTCACAAATAACATTTTTCTTAGCCTCTAAAGCCAATTTTGCCTGTTCAAAATGCTTTCCATTTGGTGAGGCTATATATACAGCAACTATTTTTTCATCCTTTAACATCTCATTAATATCTGTATATACCTTTTCAACTCCATGTTTTTTAGCAAACTCTTTTCCCTTTGATTCACTTCTTGAAAGTAGTGCATAAAGATTGCACTTACCACTATTTTTTAATGCTCCAATGAACTTCTCACTTATTGAACTTGTTCCAATTATTGCAAAATTAACCATTTTTACCCCCTAAAACTATTCTTTATCTTTAAAATATTCTCCAATAATGAAAAACATAAACACAACAATTAAAATAACTGAACTAAAAGCAGCACTTTCCAAATACTTTTTATTTGCTACCATTGAATAGTTTACAAGTGATGCCACAGGAAATAAGTCCTCTAGCTGCATAGTATAACCTATTGTAAACTCTCCAAATACAATGGCAAATATCTGTAAAAATGCTGATAGAAATAGATTTTTCAAAATAGGAAACTCAATATATCTAAATCTTTCAAAACCATTATTACAATCTAACATAGAGCTTTCCAACAAAATTCTAGGAAACTTTTTTATATATTGATACATAAATGAATAACCAACAGGGATACTACTCAATACATATCCAACTATCAGCAGAGCAATCAGTGGAATATCAAATAACACATTTAGATAGAAAAGTGAGATAGCTAAAAAAGCCCCTGATACTCCTAAATTGGCAAAAATTATAATATCTATCAATCTATTGTAATTTTTAATAATCAGATATATAAAGATAACTGTTATAAAGCTCACAATTGTCGAGATTCCAATAGAGTTTACAATCCCTTTTATAACTTCAAACTCCTCATTAAACTCTTGAGAAAATATCCTTTTATAAGCATCAAAGGAAAATTTACCTATATAATAGTTATAAAAAGAGAATACCACACTTGAAAATACAACAAAATATTGGAGTATCAAGTATATTATTGAATACCCTCTCATAAAGAGATTTTGTTTCTGAATCTCCTCTTCTCCCTCTAACTCATACTCAGTTATCTTTCCACCAATAGAGTTTAAAATTATCAAAATAACAAATTGTAATAGTCCATATATCATAGCCTTAGAAAAGTTTAGATCACTCATTAAAGTTGTTGCTATCTCAACTTCCAAAGTTGAAAACTGTATTCCCCCTAATGAAAGAATTATCCCAAAACCTACAAAGCAATAGGTAAAAACCAATATAAAGGCTCTAAAAAGTTGTGGCATTATCAATGGAAGTTGCCCCGAAAAAAATATTTTTATCTTTCCAGCTCCATCTAATTTCATAGCCTCAACAATCTCTTTTGGAATCCTCTTTAACCCCTCATTTATATATTTTATAAAGATAGGGGAATTATAAAAAACATTGGCTATTACAATAGCTTTTAAAGTGTACAAAATATTTAGATTTCTAAAAAACTCCAAGTTAAAGATTATGGAAAAAATTGTAACTGTTGATATCACAGGGAAAAAGAATGGAATAAAAAGCAACCCTTGCAACAATTTGCTTATAGTTCCTCTTTCATATGCTGTTAAATAAGCTGGTATCAGTGCTACAAGTAGAGCTATTAAAGTTGAATATAACCCCTGCTTTATCGAAAACAACATTATATTAAATGTGTCTCTTTCAAAGATAATCCCTATATCATTAATATTAAAAAAATCTCTAACAAAAAAATACAGTGGTGCAAACCATAGTGCTCCATAAAAAAAATTAAGTATAAAACTTTTGCTTACTATTTTTTTCATTAATATTTTCTCTCCTACTCTAAAGTTAACTTTATTATACCTTAATTTATAAAAAAATACTTAAAGTTTTTTAAATTTATTGTTAAATTATAATTTTGGTAAACCCTTTGATTTTTTATCTAAAAAATAATATAATGATTAATGAATGTTTTAATTATTAGGAGGATATAATGCTATATTTTTTACATGGTGACACTTCACCACTTCAAATAAAATATGAAGAGTTAGTGGAAAAGATAAAAAATGAGTTTCCTAAAATTCCTGAAATATTTTTTGATGCCTCTCAAAAAGAGGAGGAACAGTTTTTTCAAATTGTTTCTACTAATTCAATGTTCTCTCCTAAAGAGCTGATAATTTTAAAGAGAGCTGAAGAGATAAAAAATCTTGAATCTTTTTTTAAATCACTAAAACTTTTTAGTTTAGCTCAAAAAGAGATAATAATCATATATGAAGAATTTTTAAGTGATTATGGAAAGATAAAAAATGAAGTTCCTAAAAAAGCTATGAAGGTTATAGAGGAGATAGCTAAGGTTATATGTTTTAGAAAGGAAAATGAGAAAAAAGCAGGTATATTTTTTGTTCAAAAAGAGCTTAATATCTCAGAGTATGAGGCTGAAAAATTTATTGAAATAGTGGGAAACGATTTCTTCAAAATAAAAAATGAAGCTGAAAAGGTTAAAAACTTCTTAGATGGTGAACTTTTTAATCTCACAAAGGTAATGCCTATCCTATCTATCAATAAAGAATACAATTTAAAGCAACTTATTGAAGAGTTTTTATATCAAAAGAAAGTTGCTCCACTTTTAGAATTTTTACAAAATGAAAAGGAGTATATGGGATTTCTATATATTATCTCTGAAGAATTGATTTTAAACTTAAAGATAGCTCTACTTGCTAAAGAGGATATAATAACTAAAAATACCTCTTATAAAAAGTTCAATGATTCTATCTTTGAAAATGTAAAAAAATATTTTAAAAGAGATAACGGATATTTTCACCCTTACCAAATATTTTTAAAATTTAAAAATATAGGTGATTTTCAAGTTGAGTTTTTAGAAGAAAAGTTACAAAAAATACTTGAAATAGAATTTAATATTAAAAGTGGTATGATTGATGATGAGATAGCTGTTGAAACATTTATAATAAATTTTTTTCAAAATAAAAAGGATTAACTTTTATTAGGAGTATACCTCTAGTAGATAAACAAATTTTACTGGAGGTTTTTTATGTTAACTGATAATGTTTTTATTGACATCTTTGATTTAAAAGGTTCATTGAAAAAGATTTGGTATTATTACCTTATAATCGGAATCTTATTGGCTGTTACAGGAGCAATGGGAATATTTACTCCTGTGGTTTTCTCTATCTCTCTTATCTATATATTAAGTTATGGATTTTTACTAATGGGATTTTTAAATGTATACTATGCTTTTAAAGGTAGACACAATAAATATTTCCATTGGGGACTTATACTTTTTAATGGTATTATAGATATACTTGCAGCTATCTGTATATTTGTCAATCCATTCCAAAGCGTAATTGTACTTTTAATATATATAGGTATCTTAATTATGTTTAAAGGGTTCTCACTTATCTTTACAAAATCAAAATCTTTTGCAAATGAGATCCCTGAAACTCATGGTTTAAGAGCTCTTGCTGTAACTAGAGGTATATTAGATGTAATCTTTGGAGTTATGATCATTCTTTGTCCTTTAATTTTAGATTTTATCCTTCCAATGATAATAGGATTCTATCTTCTATTTGCTGGACTTTTAATGATTATTTATAGTTTTCAAATTAAAAAAGCCGATTAAAATTTATATTTTACTACTTTTTTAAAATATTTCTTGCAAAAACAACAAAATTTGATATACTATCTTTATAGTAGATTTTTTCTGAAAATTGGAGAGAGTTTTCTCTCCTTTTTTCTTTTATATAGATAGTAATTATCTATAAACGTAACTACTCAGCTATGTGATTACAAAAAATTAAAAATCAGCTAAAAATTAGGAGAATTTGCTTAGTGCGGATTC
>UQQO01000125.1 GCA_900543175.1 uncultured Fusobacterium sp. | reverse complement strand
AATATGTTTTTGGAGGAGAAATGAGGGAGAAAAAGAAAAAAATGTATTTATTAGCAATGGCTATATTACTAATAAATACTACAAGTTTTGGAGCTAATTATAATAGTTATAATGGACAAGAAAGTAAAGATCCAAATAAATATGGTAATGAAAAAGAACAGACAAAAGAAGTAAACCCTGTAAAAACAAAAGATGTTGGGATTATGTTGACTTCTGGAGATAATAAAAGTTTAAAAGTGACAAATAAAGTTGATATTGTAGTAGATGGTGGAACAGGAGTAAAAACTAATATTTATAAAGATAAAGATGGTGATCCGGAAAAAAATCCTTTAGGAAATGGAAAAAATTTATTTATAAATGAAGGAAATATAACAATAAATGGTGGTATAGGTGTAGACTTATATGCTCCTGATAAAATTAAAGGGGAAAATAGATTTGAGAATAATGGGACTTTAACTGTAAATAGTGGAACTGGAGTTAAACTAGGAAGTATAAATGGAAGTGTTATTAATAATAAAGATATAATAGTTAAAGGTGGAGTAGGAGTTTCATTATTAAAAAATGGGGTTTCTTTTACAAATAATAATAATTTAACAGTAAGTAATGGAACTGGTATTCAATTTGATAAAACTGGAACAGTAGGAGCTATTTTTTAAATAGCGGAAATGTTATTGCTACAAATGGAATTGCAGTTAATAATATAGGTAGTGGAAATGCAACTACATATTTAAAAAATGGTAGTACTACTTTGGGAGTTATTCAAGGAAATGTAAAAGATGGAGTGGATATTTTAGCTCTTGAAGGTGGAGATAAATCATATAATAATTATAATAATTTAGATGTAAAAAATTATAATGCTATTACAGTTAGAGGTGGAGAAGCTAAAATAGAAGACTCTAAAATAGAGTTATATTATAATAACAAAACAGAAAAATATTTAACTTCAACTAAAAATGAATTAAATAAAGTAGATGGAAAAAAAGAATTAGGAAATTTAACAATTTCAAATTCTAGTTTAACTATTGGTATGAATGGAGATACTAATAAGTTAATTGATGCGAAAGAAGTAAATCTTAAAGAAAATGTTTCTTTAAAATTTCAAGGAGCAGGTCAAGGAGCTTATGATGTTAGTAAAATTTTAGGGGCAAATGTTAAGTTTGATATAAATAATTTTGAAGATACAGTTATATGGAAATATAAAAATCAAAATGGAAAATTAATTGCCAATAAAAAAGATTATTTTGAAATTTTAAATAAATCACAATTAAAAGATTTTACTGCTGCTTTTCAAAATGATGTCATTAAAAATAAAAAAATATATGAAATTGCTGGAGATACTTTAGAATCAATAAAAACTGAAGGAGAGTTTAATAAAGCTTTAACTCAACTTTCAGGAGGGCTTCATGGATATACAGTTGATATAGCTGCTGTAAATTCTAGAACACTTTCTAATACAATAAAAAATAGAGCATTAACAAGAGATTATTTAGTTAGTAGACCAGTTAGCTCATGGATACAAGATGTATCATATATTGACAATAACCATAAATTTGGTGGACTTATGGACGTTGATTATAGAGAAAAAGGGGCATTTGGAATTTCTGAAAAACAAATTCTAAAAAATGGAAGATTAGGAATTGTTTATGGAGGATCAACAGGAAAAGCTGATGCAAGAGAGTATGGAGATATAGATGTAGATGCTGCATATTTTGGAGGATATTATCATCATACATTTAATGATAATTGGTCTTTAAATTCAAATGCTAATTTTGTATATACACATAATAGAGTAACTAGAAATATTAATTTTGGTGAAGGAAAAGATAGTATAAATCATCAATTTAAATCAAATTATCCGACATATACAGTTGGTATTGGCTCAAAATTAATTTACACTTTAAAAGATGATAATTATAATAGAGCATATTTTTATACAGGACTTGATATAAACAGAATTATGCAAGGAATGATAAATGAAGAAGAAGATAAATCTCCTAAAGATGCCCCAGAATTTACAGTTAGAAAAGGGAATGCTAATGATAAATCATATTACTCAATAGTTCCAAGTGCAGGATTTATGGTTCAAAATTCTGGGTATATTTTTGATAAAAAATATAGAATAGGGGCAGATTTTGCTTGGGAAACTGAACTTGGACATATAAAAGATGGAAAAAGAATAGATATGAAGGGAATTTCAAGAGAGTATAAAGTTGAAACAACTGAGAGAGAAAATATATTCTCATATAGCATTTTAGGAGAGTTAAATTTAACTGAAGATTTAGCAGTTAATGCTAGATATACTTCAATGTTCTCTGATGAATATGATGCAGATTTAGTAAGTGCAGGATTTGAATATAAAATGGATACAATGGGAAAAAATCTAATTGCTCCTTTATTCTATGGATTAGAAAATAATAAACCAGATTCAGATAGATGGGGAGGAACATTTGGTTTAGTAATGGAAACTCTTGATGATACAGATAGAGCTTACTATAATGGAGGAAAATTAAGTGGTGGAGATTATGCTACTTCTACTATTTATAAACCTAAGTTTACTTTAAGTTTAAATGATAAAAAAACAGCATGGTCATACTATTTTGAAGGATATTATCAAAATAATGAAATGATTCAAGGGAAAAAATCAAATGAAGCTAAAATGCATGCTTCAAGAATTCATGGTGAAGCTAGGTGGACAGATACATATTCTAAAGGAAAATATGGAATCAATATAGGATATAGACATGAAGAGGCAGATAAACCACAAAACTTTGGTTATCCACACTATAGAAGAACAAAGAGAAAAGTACATCAATTAAGATTAACTCCAAACTTTACATATGAATTAGGAAATGGATTTACATTTACTGGAAAAACAACAGGAGTATTAGAGTACAACTATGAGGGAGATAGAGAATCACAAATGGATTTTCTAATGGAAAATGAGTATGGAATAATCTATACAGGAATTACTAATTGGAGAATGAGTTTAATTTACTTTAGAGATGATAGATGGTATGATAATTCAAATAGAAAAGTAGAATGGGATAGTAAAAAGAAAGAATATAAATATAATTATGATGCTTCAGGAAGATATCAATTAGGACAAATTAGACCAACTATAATTTATTATTTTGGAAATGGAGGAAGCTTTAAATTCGATGTAAGAGTACCATTAGGAAATGGACAATGGTATCAAGATAAAAAAGGTAATAAAAATAGTGGAGAAACTTATGAAGTAAGATATGGATTTAACTATTATCATCCAGTTACTCCAGGAGTTACTTTAAATTTAGGAGGAGCATTCTTAAATATAAAATCTAAAGCTAAAAATGGAGATATTACAAGAAGTTACTCATTTAGACCAAATATTGGAATTAGTTACAGCTTTTAATTAGAGAAAAGGAGAGATAGAAAATGAAAAAATCAATATTTATATTCACATTATTAGCTTTAACAATAACTTCTTTCTCTGAGGAAAAGAAAGTTGCTGTTAAAGAAAATCAAAAAATAGAGATAAATCAATCAGAAAGAGCAGATTATAAAAAAATAAGAGAAAATTGGTTAGAATACTTAACAGGGGTACCAAATAAATCGAATATAGCTAAGATGAGCAAAGAAGAGCTAGAGGAAACATATTTAGGAAATGAAAAACAAGCAGATACTTCTTATGCTAAATTAAATAAAAATCAAGATAGAACTTTTTTAATAGAGGGATATGAAAACATGGGCGATGGAGTTCATGTAATGAGAACATATGAAAATATTAAAAATATTGCAAAAGCATATGCTACTCCAAATACAAAATACTATAAAAATCCTGAAATAAAAAAAGAATTAATAGAGTACCTTGATTGGCTTTATGAGAATGCTTATCATGAAGGATTACCTGAAAATGGAAACTGGTGGCAATGGGAACTTGGTATCCCAAAACATCTAAATGATATCATGGTATTATTATATGATGATGTTCCTTATGAAAAAAGAATGAAGTATTTAAAAGCTTCACAATACTTCCAACCATTTGCTGAGTATTCAGGAGTAAGTCCATCAGCTTCTTACTCAACATCTCCAGATAAAAGAGTTTCAACTGGAGGAAATAGAATAGATACTTCTATAATATCTTTCTTAAGAGGAGTATTAATGGAAGATAAAGTTCAAGTTATAGATGGAGCAAAGGCAGTGGCTGATGTAGGAGAGTATGTAACAACAAGAGACGGATTCTATAAAGATGGATCATTTATTCAACATGGAAATGTTGCTTATAATGGAACATATGCTTCAGTATTATTTGATGGTCTTGGGTCTGTATTATGGCTTGCAACAGGAACACAATTTGAAGTTAAAGACGAAAGAATAGATAATGTTTATGAATCAATTTTAAATGGATATAAATATCTGTTTATTAATGGTGGAATAAATGATTCTGTTAGTGGAAGAGCAACTTCAAGAGATAATTCAAGTGATATTTCAAGAGGAAAAGATCTTCTTACATCATTATCTTTATTATCTATTGGAGCAGGAAAAGAGTATCAAGATGAAATAAAATCATTAATAAAAACTGTTGCTCTTGAAAATAATTCATATAGTACTATTGATAAAATAAGTAATAAAATTGCTAAAGCAATAATAAGAGATATAATAAATGATGATAGTATAAAAACTTTAAAAGTTGAAGGAACAAAAGTTTATGGGGCTATGGATAGAGCAGTTTCTATAAATGAAAAAGGTGGAAAATTTGTACTATCAATGCACTCTTCAAGAATTGCTAACTATGAAACTATGAACAATGAAAATGTAAAAGGTTGGTATATTGGAGATGGAATGACATATGTTTACGGAACTGACTCGGAAACATTTACTGAATATTGGCCAACAGTAGATAGATATCATCTTCCTGGAGTTACAAATAGTTTAAGAGAAAGAGGAGATAAATCAGGAGAGAGAAGAGGACAAACAACTTCTAAAGCATGGGTAGGAGGAAGTTGTAATGGTAAAGAAACTTTTGTTGGAATGGATATGATCTCATGGAACAAAGCTACAGAAATGAGAAAATCATATTTCATGACAGATGACGGAGCAATATTAATAGCAGCTTCTAATATAAATAGTAAAGATGGTGAAGTTCATACTACTATAGATAATAGAATAATTAAAGATGGTAAAATAATTTTAAATGGAAAAGAGATTAAAGAAGATACAGTTATTGAAAACCCTCAAAATATTTCATTAAACTTCAATGAAAATTATAAAGGTGAAAATATTGGGTATAAAATAGTTTATGCTCCACAACTTAATTTGAAAAAAGAAACTAGAACAGGAAGTTGGAAAAATATTGGTGGAACATCAACAGAAGAAATAACAAAGGATTACTTTACAGCATATATTAATCATGGAAAAAATCCTAAAAAATCTGGTTTTGCATATATAATTTTACCAATGTATACACAAGAAGAAGTAGATAATTATGATGTTTCAAGATTTGAAATAGTAAAGTTAGATAAAGAAGCTCATATAATTAAAGATAAAAAATCAGGAGTAACAGGAATAAACTTCTGGAAAGATTCGCCAACAAAGGAGTTAGGAATAAAAGCTTATTCTACATTATCAGTTCTATTAAAAGAAAATGATGAGTTTTTAGAACTATGGGTAAGCGATCCAACACAACTTGCAAATTATAAATCAGTTTTAGAAGTTGATGGTAAATATGAAGTTATAGAATCTTCAATAGAAAATATTCAAGCAACAACATCAGAAGAAAAAATCAAAATTAAAATTGATTTAAGAAATAATGGAGCATCAGAATATATTAAATTAAAAAAATTATAAGAGATTTATAACTTAATATATTAACTATACTACACCTAAAGTCTTAATTCTTTAAGATTATAGGTGTAGTTTTTATAAAATAGCTGTATATTTAAATAAATTGGCTAAAATTTTAGAATGATTTATTAAAAAATAATTTTCTATTTTCTTACTAGAATATATATGATTTAC
>UQQO01000124.1 GCA_900543175.1 uncultured Fusobacterium sp. | reverse complement strand
CCCTTTTCTCTTATCTCTGCTATAATTTTTCTCCTTCTATTTTTTCTTCAAAATGTCAAAAAATAAAAAGAATTGACCTAAAACTTTTTAAGTCAACTCTTTTTTATTAATCCTTTTTATCAATTATCTCTTTTGCTAGTTTAATCAGTATCTTTCTTTCATTTAAACTAGAATCTTCCAAAACCCTTTCAAATATTAGTTTTAATACTAGTCCAATCTCTTTTCCTTGAGATACTCCAAGTTCAATAATATCTTTTCCACTAATTTTTAGATCCTTTATACTTACAGCTTCCTCTTTTTCTATAATCTCATTGTATAATCTTTTCAATTCATTCAATGATCTAAAATCATGTGGTGGATTGTGAGCGATTCGATCAAATTCCATCAATTTAAATAGTTTTAAAACTTCATCTTTTCCCATCTCATTAATAAGCTTTTTTACATACTTTCTTCCACTATTCTTAAAAGTATTCAAATGATAGAGAACAAGATTTTTTATACTGCTACTTATTTTTGCAGAGTATTTCATTCTCTTTAAAATGCTCTCTACTATCTTAGCACTTTCAATTTCATGGTTATAAAAATGTCCTTTTCCTTCACTATCTAAAGTAAAGGTTTGTGGTTTTCCAATATCATGTAAAAGAGCTGCTATTCTCAACTCTAAATCTTCATCACATAGAGAAACAACCTTTTTTATATGCTCATCTACTGTTAAATAGTGGTGAGAATTCTTCTGATCAAAGTCTATTGTTGCACTCCACTCTGGAATAATATATTCTAGCACTCCACTCTTTTCTAAAATTGACAGAGCATTCTCTATATCTTTAGAGAGAATTATCTTATTAAACTCATCTCTTATCCTCTCCATTGAAATTTTATCTAAAAGATACAGATAATCCTTTAATTTTTCTATTTCAAATCCACTTTTTAAATTTTTAGTAGCTAAAAATCTAATAAATCTCATTATTCTTAAAGGATCTTCTTTAATTCTTGCAATAGGATCTCCTACAAATCTCAGAGTTTTATTTTTTAAATCCTCCTCTGCTCCCTCAACATATCTGAAATTTTTTCCATCATAGGCTATTGCATTGATAGTGAAATCCCTTCTTTTCAGATCTTCCATTATATTATTTGTAAACTCTACCTCCTGCTTTTTCCTATCCTCTGGCACACCAATATCTTTTCTATATTTCGCTATCTCATAGGATTTTCCATTATAGATTATCTGAATAATTCCAAAATGTTTTCCTATCTCTTTAGGTGAAAAATCTTTAAATATCTCTAAAAGTTTACTATAATCTAAATTTGTAACGAAATCACAATCACTTGGCTCAATCCCTAAAAGTGAATCTCTTACATATCCACCAACTATATATCCCTCTCCATATTTTTGAAGTATCTCTAATATCTCTTTTTCATCTTTAAATAAATTTATTTTTTTCATAATCTCACCTAATCTTTTTTAAGTTAATTATATTATAAATATAATAGATTTTCTATATAATCAACTATGTTTTAGATAAATTACTTTCAAAATTTACCCTAACAGGCAAGAAGTCCCCCACTTCTTAAAGTGTTGAGTGGTTCACATAGAAACTTTTAGGATTAGAAATATATATGCCACAAACTGAACTTAATGGAATCATAGCAAAAGAATCTGTAAGCTTAGCTCCTGTTTTCTCCCCATCTACTAATTTAAAAATGTTCTCTTTCATTGAGTGATTTGGAAGAGATGAATATCCAATAGCTGGGCGGATATTTATATTCCAAATATTTTCACTAATATATCTTTGTAGATATTCAGCTCCTGCTTCAACTATTCTAGTGAGAAGAACCTTCTCAAGCAAAACTAAAAACTCATCATCTTTAGGAGCTAAAGAGCTATTAACAGATACAACAAAACCTCCTATATAGTCCTCTTTACTGAAAAAATCACTAAGAGATAAAAGTTGATTATTATATTTATCTCTTATAAACTCCAATGTAAAATTTTTATTTTCATCTTTTACAATAACAGAATCTCTCTCTTTTTCACAAGGGAATATTCCAAAAGCACATTTCACACATATATTATTTTTATCCATAGTATTTATGAGCTCTTTTGATATCTTCAATATATTTTCCTCTTCACAAGTTGATTTTACTTTAAAATTATGAAGTAGAATATCATAATTTATAAGAGGTTCCACAGCTTTAACTGGTATTTCTATAAAGTTTTTACCTAAATTTTCAGGAAGTATCACAGGAGAATTAAAATTTTCTTTTCTTTCTTCTTTAATAATTTTATCTTTTTTATTATTAAAATATAATTTAGATATTTCATATAATTTTTTTGATTGTTTCAATAAAAATTCATCTCTTTTATTAGAACAGATATTGTTAATTGTTGAAAGAGTATCTATTGCATCAGTTATATGAAGAGTTTTATTTTTATATAAAGGCTCAAGTTTTACTGCTGTATGAAGTTTAGAAGTAGTTGCTCCAGCAATAAGAATTGGAATATCAAGATTATTTTCATTGAAAAGCTCTAGGATTTTCTCCATCTCCTTTAAAGAGGGACTTATCAATCCACTTAAAGTAACAACATCAACTTTTTCTCCTTTCGCTGTTTCTAAAATTTTCTCCCTTGAAACCATTACTCCTAAATCTATTATCTCATAGCCATTGCATTTTAACACTGTTCCTACAATATTTTTTCCAATATCATGGACATCTCCAGCAACTGTTGCCATAAGAATTTTGCCTTTAAATTGAATCTTATGGTTTTGTTCAAAAAGAGGAGTTAAAATATCAATACTTTTATTCATTACACTAGCAGAACGAATAAGTTGAGGAAGATATAATTCTCCATTTTCAAACATTTTCCCTATTTTCTCCATTCCGGGAATTAAAATTTTTTCTATTATATCTATTGGAGAGTATTGTTTTAAAGCCTCGTCAATATCCTCATTAAAAGTTGTACTTCCACCATAGATAAGTGCCTCTTGAATCTTCTCTTCCACGCTATTTAACTTAGATTTTTTTATAGTTAAATCATTTTTCTTAATTGAAAGGGATAATATCTCATCTAAAGCACTCTCTTTTCCATCTATTAAATTTTTTATGATTCTTTGTTCCTCTAAAGAAAGCTCTGGAGATTTTTCACTTGGATTCATAATAGCAAAATTTAGTCCAAGTTTTTTCCCCTCATTTAAAAAGATAGAGTGAATTGAGACACGAAGAGGGTTGTTCCCTCTAAAAGCAAAGGAAAGATTACTAAGCCCTCCAACAACTCCACATTTCAGATTCTCTTTTATCCAAGCACAAGCTTTTAAAAAGTTGATACCATTATATCTATCATTTTCACTTCCTGTTCCAATAGTTAAAATATTAGGATCAAAGATAATCTCCCAATTTTCAAACCCTAACTCTTTTAAAATTTTATATGAACGGTTGCAAATCTCTATCTTTCTTTCAAAAGATACCCCTTGTCCATTTTCATCAAATGCCATCACCACAACAATAGCTCCATATTTTTTTATAATTTTAGCTTTTTCTATAAATTTCTTTTCTCCCTCTTTTAAACTGATAGAGTTTACTATCCCTCTACCAGAGATATTTTTTAAAGCTGTTTCTATTGTTTTAAAATCTGATGAGTCTATCATAATAGGGTATTTTGATACAAGAGGATCATTTTGAATAACACGAAGATATTTTTTCATCTCCTCACTTGAGTTTAAAAGTCCATCATCCATATTTATATCTATAATATTAGCTCCATTTTTTATTTGAGAACGAGCAATTTCAAGAGCTTTCACATAATTTTTCTCCTCTATTAAATTTTTAAAAATTTTTGAACCTGCTACATTATTTCTCTCGCCAACAATAGAGAATTTATCTTCAAAATTATAGATCTCATTTCCAGATATATAATTTGATTTTCTACTTAAATTTTTTATAGCTCTTGGAGATTTTCCAGCTACAAGCTTAGAAATTGCAGATATATGGGTAAAGTGAGTGCCACAGCAACCACCTAAAATATTTACATGCCCCTCTTCAACTACCTCTTTTAAATCTTCCGCCATCTTTTCTGGAGTTTCATCATACTCACCATTTTCATTTGGAAGTCCAGCATTAGGATACAACGAGATATATTTATTAATGAATTTTCCAAGTTTTTTTATAAGTGGAACTAAATCCTTTGCTCCAAAAGAGCAGTTTAAACCAAATGATATTATAAAATCTCTATCTAAAGCCACTACTAAAGATTCTACACTCTGTCCTGAAAGAAGTTTTCCCTGCTTATTTACAGTGGCAGATATCATAACTGGAAATCTCTTTCCTATCTTTTCAAATACCTCTTCACAAGCAACAACAGCAGATTTTGCATTAATTCCATCAAAGATAGTTTCAATTAAAATAATATCTACTCCTCCATCTATCAATCCTTGTATCTGCTCAAAATAAGCCTCTTTAAGCTCATCAAAGGATATTTTTCTCTCATAAGGTATATCTCCTGTTGGAATAGATGCACTTTTACTTGTAGGACCTACTGAACCTGCTACCCATACTTTTTTCCCTGTTCTTTTAAAATATTCATCTCTTACCTCTAAAGCTAACTCTCCACTTCTCTTAGCAAACTCATATGATCTATCCTCTAAATTATATTCACTTAATGAGATTCTATTTGAATTAAATGAGTTTGTTTCAATAATATCAGCTCCAGATTCAATGTATTTTAGATGAATCTTTTTAATAACTTCAGGTTTTGTTATATTCAATATCTCATTACAACCTTTATTTCCAAGAAAACAACTATCTTCAAGATTATATTTTTGTATAGCTGTCCCAGTAGCCCCATCTAAAACAAGAATTTTATTATTTAACTGCTCTATTAATTTCATTATATTCCCCCTCAAAATCAGCTCTTATATTTGTTATGCTCTCCATTATTTTTTTAGCCATCTCTACTTTATTCATTGTATAGATATGTATTCCATCAATATCAGATGTCATAAGATCTATAATCTGTTCTGTTGCATAGGCTATTCCTGCCTCTTTAAGAGCTTTGGGATTGTTCTCATATCTATCTAGGATTTTTCTTAATTTTTCAGGTATTGTACAACCACAAAGAGAGGTTATTTTTCTTATCTGTTTAGCATTTGTTACAGGCATAATTCCTGCAATTAAAGGGGTAGTTATCTTAAGTTTTTTCAATTTTTCTCTAAACTCATAAAATTGTTCATTATCAAAAAAGATTTGAGATATTAAAAAATCTGCTCCACTATCAACTTTTATCTTTAAATTAAAAAGATCTAAAAGATCATTAGTATCTTGATGCCCCTCTGGATAAAATGCTCCTCCTAAAGCAAAATCTCTATTTTTTAAATATTTAATGAGATCACAAGAGTGAGAAAAATTACCCACTTTAACTGGAGAGCCATCCTTTGGATAATCTCCTCTAAGGGCTAAAATATTTTCTATATTATTTCTCTCTAACTCCTCTACAATACTGTCAATCTCCTTTTCAGTAGCTCCTAAGCAAGTTAAGTGTGCAAGAGCCTCTATATGATTTTGATTTTTAATTTTAGAAGCAATTTCAACTGTTCTACTTCTAGTAGAGCCTCCAGCTCCATAAGTAACACTTATAAAATCTGGTTTTAGTTTAGCAAGTTCATCAATTACTGAAAAAACTTCATCAAGTGAATAAAGTTCATTTGGTGGAAATACTTCAAATGATATTGTTGGTTTCTTTTTTGCAAATAGTTCAGTTATTTTCATATTTATCCTCCAAAAATTGTTATAAAAAAAACTTCCTTCACCTAATAGATGAAAGAAGTCTAGTTAATTTTTAGAGTTTACCATCTATCAGGAATTAGCACCACATTCAAAAGAATAGGTTGCTGAGATATCAAAGGGCCTGTCCCTCCATCTCTCTATATGGAATTTATTTTTCAGAATTTTAGCATAAAAAAATTTACCTGTCAAGAAAAAATCTAATTGCTTAAATTTATCAGTCACTATAT
>UQQO01000123.1 GCA_900543175.1 uncultured Fusobacterium sp. | reverse complement strand
GTATTATTCATATCTTCTATCAATGTATATAGAATAGGTATTACAACCAATGTTAAAAGTGTAGAGAACGAAAGTCCAAACATAACTGTTATTGCCATTCCTCTATAAATTTCTGCTCCTTCTCCTATTCCTAATGCAAGTGGTAACATTCCTAGTACTGTTGTCATTGTTGTCATCAAAATAGGTCTCAATCTTGTTCTACAAGATTCTACAACTGCTTCTGTTCTTTCGCTTCCTCTTTCTCTAGTCATCTTAATGAAGTCAATAAGTACAATGGCATTGTTTACAACAACCCCTGCAAGTAGTATTAATCCTATCATAACCATTATATCAATAGGTTGATTCATTATTAATAATCCCCATACAATTCCAATAAGAGCTAATGGAATAGATCCTATGATAATTACTGGAAGTACAAAGTTTTCAAACTGTGCTGCTAGTAGTGCATAGATCAAGAAGATTGAAATTCCTAAAGCCATACCTAATTGACTTGTTGAATCACTTAGGTTTTCAGAACTTCCTCCCCATCTATATGCTACTGATTCTGGTGGATTACTATTATTGTATGCTTCTACCATCTTATCTTGAATAGCTTTCATACCTACTCCACCATCATTTGCAGAGATACTTACACTATAAATTCTATCTGTTTTATTTAACTCTGTTGATCCCTCTGCCATTACTATATCAGCAACGTCAGAAAGTTTTATAAATTTATTATCAGCTATTTTAATATTTAAGTTTTGAAGAATTGAGATATCGCTTCTCTTCTCTTTTGGAAGTCTTACATATACATCTATCTCCTCAACTCCAGTTTTAACAGTAACTGTATCTCCTCTATCTCCTCCAAGTATGAAGTAGTTTAGTGTTTGAGCAATCGTAGATGGATTGATTCCATAACTTCTAATCTTATCTCTATTTAGAACTACTCTAGCTTCTGTACTACCTGGATCCAATGTCGATTTAACGTCAACTGCTCCTGGATATTGGCTAATACCATCAAGAACTTTCTTTCCAACTTCTTTAACTTCTTCTAAGTTTGCTCCAACTATGTCAAGTTGAACGTCTCTTTGTTGTGCTCCCATTGCAAAGTTTTCAGATAAGTTTGTTCTTACTCCTGGAACTTTTTCTACAACAGGTCTTAAATTATTGATTATGTCAAATACCGATGTATCTCTTTCATCTTTTTTACCAATATCTACGTTTACTGAGAAGCTATCTTTTTGAACAATAACGAAATAGCTCTTTGTATTTGGATCTTTTACAACTATATCTTCTATCTCTTTAGCTGTTGCTTTTGCTTTTTCAAGATCCAATCCATTTCCTAATTCAGCAACTATTGAGTATCTTCCTTGGTCTTGTTTTGGCATAAATTCAAGTTTTAAGAATCTTGGTACAGTTACCATAGAGAATATAAATATCACTATTGTAATTAACATTGTTTTTGCTCTATTATTTACTGCCCAGTTAATAATTTTTAAATACTTAGCTTTAACTGTTCCAAAGATTTTACCCTCTTTAGTTACGTCTGTTTTATTAGTTAAGAATCTACTTGAAAGCATTGGAATTAATGTCAATGAAACTAATATTGCTGCTAAGTTAGAGTATATTATTGAGTATGCTAGGTCTCTAAATATCTCTCTTGCTATACCTGGTATAAATAGTATTGGAATAAATACTACCATTGTTGTTAAAGCTGAGGCGATAACTGACATTGCAACCTCAGTAGTTCCATTATCTGAAGCTTCCATTACTGGAGATTTTAACTCTGTCATATGTCTATAAATATTATCCACAACAACAACTGAGTTGTCTGTTAACATTCCTACCCCTATTGATAATCCCATTAATGAGATAAGGTTAAGAGATGTTCCATTTAGTGCAAGGAATGCAAATGTAAATATTACTGCAACTGGAAGAGCTGCTGATACTAGTAAAGTAGCTCTTAAGTTCTTTAAGAAGAATAGTAATACTAATGTTGCAAGAATTAGCCCTTGTACTGCTGTACTACTAACGTTTGAAATTGATTTGTTAATATCTTCTGAAGTATCAAGTAGAACTTCATATTTAGTATCTGGTGGCATAATTGATTTTAAACTTTCTAGAGCATCCATTGCTCTCTTATTCAATTCAATTGTACTTCCATCTGAAGATTTTTCAACAACTACTGCTATTGACTCATCTCCAGAAAGGTATGAAACGTCACTTGGATCTTCAGTTGTTAATACAACATCAGCTACATCTTTTACTCTCAATGTATTTCCATTACTATGAAGTATCATATCTTCAAAAGTATCAATATAATTTAGTTCTCCCATAAATCTTACAATTATATCTTTACTTCCAGTTCCAATAGTTCCCAATGGTACATTTAAACTTGACATTCTAATCATATTATATAGTTCCATTGGTGACATATTATAAGTGGCAAGTTTGTCACTATCTACTTGAATTTGAACTTGTTTATCTGGGTTACCAAATACTTGAACTTGTCCAATTCCTGGTAAACTTTCAAATTTAGGCTTTAAATACTCTTCAACAAAACTACTTAATTCCTGTTTATTAGGAGCACTCATCATAATTACCATTGTAATATTTCCTGCTCCTGCTTCTACCTTTTTAGCTATCGGAGTATCAGCATCACTAGGCAGATCATTGGCAATCTTTGATAATTCTCTTTGAATCTCTGTTACCTTATCATCTGCATCTATTCCATAATCAAATTTTACTATTATTTGTGATCTTCCATAAGCTGAAGTTGATTCTATCTTATCTATTCCCTCAACGTTTGGAAGTATCTCTTCTATTTTCTTTGTAACTTGAGTCTCTACGTCCTCTGTAACAGCTCCGTTCCAAGTTGTACTTACTGTAACAACTGGAATATCCATATTAGGTAATAGCTCTGATTTCATTGAAAACATTGCTATAAGCCCAATGAACATTACAGATATCATAATCATTGTAGTAGCTACTGGTCTACGTATTGATAAACCTGCTAAAGTCATTTATTATTTCACCTCTTATTCTAAATTGAAAAAATTATTTTGCTTCTGGATTTTCCTCTACTTTATTTCCTTCTTCTAGTCCAAATAGTCCTTTTACTACAACTCTATCTCCCTCTTTTAAATTAGCTGAAGAGATTTCTGTAAATGGTAGGTTTGTAGCTCCAGTTTTTACCTCTACCCTTTTTGCTACTCCATCTTCAATTTTAAATACATAGCTTATTAGGTTTCTTACAAATATTGATTCATCAGAAACTGATAATACATTTACCTCTCCAACTGGCACAGTTACATAAGTATACATACCATCTTTAATATCTTTTTCTTTATTATCAATTCCAAGTTTGATCATATATTTCTTAGTTACTGAATCTGCTATTGGGTTGATTTCAAGGATTTTTCCAACATATTTTTTATTATTTAAAGCCCCAACTTCAACATCTATTCCTTGTCCAACTTGAATTTGTGTTAACCATTCAGCAGGGAATCCAACATAAGTTTCCATTGTAGTGTCATCTACAACTGTAAATACAACTTCACTTGCTGCAATCTCATTTCCAACTTTACCAAATAGATTTCCAACTACTCCATCTATTTCAGCTCTTCTAAATAATTTATTGTAGTCGCTCTTAGCTGCTTCATAAGATGCCTTTGCTGCTTCAAAGCTTCCCTTTGCTCCTACATAAGTATTTTCATAACCAACATATTCAAGGTATGAAACTAATTGTTTTTCATATAGATTTTTAAATTTTAAATAATTATTTTTTGCTATATTCATAGCTGATAAAGATGAGTTATAGTTAGCTTTTGCTGAGAAATATGCTGATTCAGTAGCAGAATCAGAAAGTTCCATTACTAACTCTCCTTTTTTAACTTTATCTCCATTTCTCTTTAAAATCTTTTCTATTGTTCCACCTTTTTCTGTTTTGTGGTCAACCTTTTCTTTAGGCTCTAACACAGCATCAGATTTAAATATTTGATTCATCTTTCTAACTGTTGCTGGTTCTGTTATTACATATTTAACCTTCTCTTCTATTACCTTCTCTTCTTCTTTTCCACAACCTGTCATTACCATTGTTAGTAAAATTACTAAACAAGCTAATTTTTTCATAACTTCCTCCTAATTTATCTAAATGTTTTAATTAACCTTTTTAAACATCAGAAAAAAGTTTTTACAGCCTAACTCTAAAAACTTTTTTCCTCTAATTTTTTTAAATAAGCATTGATCTATATCTTTCAAAGGCATATAGATAATCAATTACTACTTGGTTATATGCAACTTTAGCTTCTCTCATTTGAGTTTCAGATAATAAGAAATCTACTGTTGATATAAGTCCAGCATCATATCTCTCTTGATCCATTTTAAAGTTTTCAATAGCAGCTTCCATAGCTCTTTCTTTAGAGCTTCTCTCTTTTTCCATTCTTATTAATTCTAAGTAAGCATCAGTTACATTAATTCCAATATCATCTTTAGATATCTTTTCTCTTAACTCCTCTTGCTCTTTAGTGATTGAAGCTACTCTATAATTATCATAATTTTTTCCAAATTCAAATACATTCCATGTAACTTGAACTCCACCTCTCCACTCTGCTTCATCAATAGTTGGATTGTATTTTGTTCTTTCTGAAGTTCCATAGCTTGCAAAGGCATTTACTTTTGGTAACATATCTGCTCTAGATATCATCTTTGAAGCATCTGCTGCTTCTACATAGTATTTAGCAGTAAGAGCTCCTATACTTTCTGTTAAAGCTTGTTCCTTGTCCTTAGCAAAATCTATATTTCTACTTAAATTTTCAGGTACTGTAAACTCTACAACTTCTATATCTTTATCATTTACTAACCCTGTTTTTATTTTTAATTTTTCTTTTTCAATCTCTATACTGTTTTTTGTTCCAATAATTTGAGATTCAACTTCTAACATTGAATACTCTGTTTTTAAAATATCTGTTTTAGTTATTAATCTCAAATCTAATTGAGCTTTTTGTTTTTCATATCTAGCTTTTAACTCTTTATGAGATGATTCAAGAGCCTCTAAATCTTTCTCAAGTTTTACAATATTTGAGTAGTTAGAAATTGTTTCAAGTCTTACATCTCTTCTCTCTCCCATATATAGAAGATTAGAGATATTTTTATAGGCTTGAGCACCTTTTATTCCTCCAAGTACTGCTCCTCCTTGGAATATAGGTTGTGATATAGTTATTGTTTGAGTATATCCACCTTTTCTATCAACTTGATTTTTTTCCCAACTATGTCTTTTCATTGGACGTTCATACTCTCCTCTTGTATATGAACCACTATATACAACACTTGGTAAAGCATCTTTAAAAGCCATTCCCACTTTTAATTTTGAAACTTCTACATCTTTTTCAGAGATTTTTATCTCCTTACTATTTTCTAGAGCCATTTGAATAGCTTGATCCAAAGTAATTTCTCTAGCAAACACAGAACTACTTAATATTAAAAGCAATCCTAATATTTTTCTCTGTCTTTCCAACAAATACATTTCCTGACCTCCTTTTAGATATAAAAAACGCTCCTTACACCTTATTCGAGGTACAAAGAACGCTTTGACTTATTTCTAATGCTTACTGCATATTGCTTGGAATATTTCATCCTCACTTTCCGCATTTCTTATAATATTCATGAGCAAATCATCTCCTGCAACTTGCATTAGGTATTGGAGAACATCCGTCTGTTTATCTGCTCCAGGCAGTGCAATACAAAAAATGTAGTTCACCTTCACTATCGATTCAACATCTACCATTTCATGAAATGTTGCCCCTTGTTTCACACGCACAATGCTAATACACGCTTCATTTACATGCCCTGGATCAGTATGTGGAATCGCAACTGGATACGGAACCATTGCCAATCCCGTCGGATACTTTTCTTCTCGTTCAATTAATGCATTGCCAAAACTTTCTTTTACATACCCTTTCTCTAACAACAGTTTTCCAATAATCTGAAGTACTTCTCTATCTGTACACACCTTTTCCTCATCAATAAAAAAAATAGTGTCCCGCTTAAATAATGATGAAATCTTTTCCATT
>UQQO01000122.1 GCA_900543175.1 uncultured Fusobacterium sp. | reverse complement strand
TTTTACTATTTTCATGTAATAATTTTGTTTCCATAGCGACAGAAGTTCTTTTTATTGCTTCTTCAGCTTCAATAGGATTAAGTCTATAAAACTCATTAAATAGAAGATCTATAACAAAAAGTTGAGCCATTTTAGCAGCAATACTTCCAGTTTGTTTAGGTGTCTCTCTAGAACCACAAAGTAAAATTATATCAGCAAATTCACTGGCAAAACTTTTTCTATAATGTGTAATTAAAATAGTTTTAGCTCCTCTTATTTTAGCTTCAGATAGAAGTCTAGGTCCATCTTGAGTTGCCCCAGAATATGAGAAAAGAACTATAACATCATCTTTATCACAATTGGCAGTTACAATAGTTTGTAGATGCGGATCAGTGATATATGAAAAGTTACTAGAAACAGTTATAAAACGTCCCCATAACTCTTGAGCCATAATTCCACTTGCTCCTTGTCCAAAACAATATACATGTTTTGCAGCTTTTAGATGTTTTGCAGCTTGGCAATAAGCTTCTTTATCTATAAGTTGTAAAGTTTGGTTGATTGAAGCTACATTATAAGCAAATAGTTTTTTTGCCATCTCTCCAAAAGAATCTTCAGGAAGTATTTCAGCATAAGCATCTATTCCACCATCAGTAAGGGTAGCACTATTAGCTTCAGCAAGAGCATATTTAAACTCCTTGTAACCATTGAAACCTAATATTTGACAAAGACGAAAAACAGATGATTCGCTGACATCACAAATCTCAGCTAATTGATGTATAGAAAGATATTGTGGTTGAGCAGTATTTGAAAGAATATAATCAGCTATTTTTTTTAGAGATTTACTAAAAGTAGGATACTCATTTGTTATATGAAAAAGCACATTCTTTTTTATTTTAATCACCTCACACTTAATGTATTATTTTTTTGAATAAAAACGTTAGAATCACCTAATAATATAACAAAAGCTTTTAATGTTTGCAATGAAAAAATTTATTTATAAATAATGTATATAGTAAAAAATGGCTTAAATATAGGGTTTGTATTGATAGAGAAAAACAGAAAAAATAAAAGTTTCTTTTTTTTTAAAAGAATATTGACATTTTCTTTTATTTTTGTTATTCTATTTTTAGAGGCTAAGATACAAAATATATAGATGTATTTAAGAAAAAGGAGAGGTTTAAAAATGAGAAATGTGGAAAAATACCAAGGAATAATACCAGCATTTTATGCTTGTTATGACAATGAAGGAAATATCAGCGTTGAAGGAGTACAAAAATTAACTCAACACTTATTAGATAAAGGAGTAAAAGGAGTATACGTTGGAGGATCATCTGGAGAATGTATATACCAAAGCGTAGCAGAACGTAAACTAGTTTTAGAAAACGTAATGAAAATAGCAAAAGGAAAAATGACTGTAATAGCTCACATCGCTTGTAACAATACAAGAGATAGCCAAGAGTTAGCAGCTCATGCAGAATCATTAGGTGTAGATGCAATTGCAGCAATCCCACCAATCTACTTTAAACTACCTGAACACGGAATTGCAAAATACTGGAATGATATGTCAGCAGCAGCACCTAATACTGACTTTATAATCTACAATATTCCTCAATTAGCAGGAGTATCATTAACAATGTCATTATTAAAAGAAATGATGAAAAACCCTAGAGTAATAGGAGTTAAAAACTCATCAATGCCAGTACAAGATATTCAAATGTTTAAAGATGAATTAGGAGCAGAAAGAGTAGTATTCAATGGTCCAGACGAACAATTACTATCAGGACTAGCTATGGGAGCTGATGGAGGAATCGGTGGGACATACGGAGTAATGCCAGAATTATACTTAGAAATAGAAAGATTATTCAAAGCAGGAGAAATTGCAAAAGCAAGAGAGATCCAATATGAAGCTTGTAGAATAATCTATGCAATGTGTGGATGTAAAGGAAACTTATACGCAGTAATGAAAGCAATCTTAAAAATGAGAGAAGGAATAGATTGTGGAAGCGTAAGAAATCCATTACCAGAATTAGTAGCAGAAGATATGCCAAAAGTAGAAGCTTGTGCAAAAATGATCGATGCTGCATATGCTAAATTCTTCTAATTAAATTGATATTAAGACTGTACAAATAATTTGTACAGTCTTTTTTTTGTTAAATTAAACTATAATTTATCTAACTAAGCTCAGTTATCTAGCACATCACTGGTTTGACAAAGTACCTTTGTTATTTACGAGTATTAGCCAAGCTAAATTATCAAAACTTATATTTTAAATATCAGCTAAATTCCATGTCAAAGAATAAAGAGAGAGTAATACTCATCTGACTATGGGTATCATAGAAGTTCCATTCTTTCACTTCTGCATCTCAAAAGTAGTAGTCGTTTGCATTCCTCTACTTTTGGAAATTATAGTTTAATTAATTATAAAATACTAAATTATAATAACTAAATAATAGAAAGTACTATATAAAAATAATTAATTGTAAAAAAGAATTATTAAATATAATTTAATAGAAAAATAAGAGTAAAATAAAAGATAGAAAAATGCAAATGTAAAATTGAAGATTTACTTTTATTTTTTTATATGTAATAATTGGGTTGTAAATAAAATATATAAAGGAGGATTTATAACTATGGATCAATTAGAACAGTTTTCAATGAATTTCTTCTCATTAGAAGGAAAAGTAGCAGTTGTAACTGGAGGAAATACAGGACTAGGACAAGCATATGTAGTAGCATTAGCTAAAGCAGGAGCAGACTTATTTGTAGTAACTTATGATACAGCATGGGATGAAACTAGAGAATTAGTAGAGAAACAAGGAAGAAAAGTTCACTTCTTCCAAGCTGACTTAACAGATAGAGCACAAGTAACAGCAACAGTTGAAGAGTGTGTTAAAGTATACGGAAAAATAGATATATTAGTAAACAATGCAGGAACAATCAGAAGAGCTCCACTATTAGAGTACAAAGATTCTGACTGGGATGCAGTAATGGCAATCAACATCGATTCAGTTTACCACCTAAGCCAAGAAGCAGCTAAAATAATGGTAAACCAAGGATCAGGAAAAATCATAAACATCGCATCAATGCTATCATTCCAAGGAGGAAAATTTGTTCCACCTTACACAGCAAGTAAACATGCAGTAGCAGGAATAACAAAAGCATTTGCAAATGAACTAGCTTGCAAAAATATCCAAATCAATGCAATAGCACCAGGATATATCAAAACTGCAAATACAGCTCCAATAAGAGCAGATGAAAAAAGAAATGCAGAAATCTTATCAAGAATACCAGCAGAAAGATGGGCAGATCCATTTGATTTAATGGGAGCAGTAGTATTCTTAGCAAGTAAAGCATCAGACTATGTAAACGGACACATCTTAGCAGTAGATGGTGGATGGCTAGTTAGATAATTTGTCTATACTTAAATAGTTCAATTTTTAGAAAAAATAGATTTAAATATAAAGGAGAGATAAAATGAAATTAGATGTAAGATATGCAAATCATCCAGAAGATTCAAAACATTACACAACTGAAGAATTAAGAAAACATTATTTTATAGAAACTATATTTGAAGCAGACGAAGCAGCTTTAACTTATTCTCACGTTGACAGAATAATTGCTGGAGGAATCATGCCAGTAACTAAAGAAGTTAGACTTGAAGGAAGTAAAGAACTTGGATCTGAATTTTTCCTAGAAAGAAGAGAATTAGGAGTAATCAACATCGGAGGAGCAGGGAAAATAGTTGTAGACGGTGTAGAATACAAAATGAATCCAAAAGATGGACTATATGTTGGAATGGGTTCTAAAGAATTAGTATTTACATCAGAAGATTCAGCTAACCCAGCTAAATTCTATGTAAACTCAGCACCAGCTCATACAACTTATCCAATAGTTAAAATTGATATAGAAAAAGCTAACCCAGTTAAATTAGGAAGCTTAGCAAACTCAAACGAAAGAACAATATTCCAATATGTTCATCCAGCAGTATGTAAATCTTGTCAATTATTAATGGGAATGACAGTTCTTGAGCCAAATAACATGTGGAATACAATGCCATGCCACACTCATGAAAGAAGAATGGAAGTTTACTTCTACTTCAACATGCAACCAGAAACAAGAGTTTTCCACCTAATGGGAGAACCTACAGAAACTAGACACATCATCATGGCTAATGAACAAGGAGTTATTTCTCCATCTTGGTCAATCCACTCTGGTGTAGGAACAAGCAACTATACATTCATATGGGGAATGGTTGGAGAAAACCAAACATTTACTGATATGGACCATGTAGCAATGGAAGATTTAAGATAATAATTATATTAAATTTATGTTTTTATAAAGGAAAGGTTTTAACCTTTCCTTTATTTATATAATATTTTAATTAAATTATTTAAAACCCTTAGATATTTTAGTTAAAATATTATTTTGTAATAAAAAAGTTAAATGCTATAATGAGAACAAGGACTATTATTGAATACAGGAGGAAAAGTGAAAAAAGTATATTTATTAATTATTCTTTTATTTCTAATTTTAGGATGTAATAAAATTAAGAAAGATGAGAAGATAAAAGTAGATGAAAAAAGCAAATTTTTAATTTCAAAGGAGCTAAAAGAGTTTACTATATTTGCAATACATTTGGGAAAAGCTTTTAATGGAGAACTTCCTGTTTTTAGAAAAGCAACAGAGATGACAAATATAAGATTAAAAGGAGTAGCCTCAAGAAATCAAAGTGATGAGATACAAGCTTTTCAACTTATGTTAATAACTGGAAATATTCCAGATATTATTGGATATGAATATCCAGAGGAACTGGAAAAATTAGGAGCGGAAAAGAAAGTTATACCTTTAGAAAAATTGATTGAGGAACATGCTCCAAATATAAAAAGATTCTTTGATGAAAATCCAGAGTATAAAAAAGATGCAGTAGCAGCAGATGGACATATATATATGATACCTAATTATAATGATTATGAGAATATAAAGACATCTCAAGGATATTATATTAGAAAGGACTGGTTGAGAAAGCTAGGATTAAAAGAGCCTAAAACAGTAGAGGAACTTTATCAGGTTCTAATAGCTTTTAGAGATAAAGATCCCAATGGAAATGGTAAAAAAGATGAGATTCCAGTATTTATAAGAGGAAATACTATAAATAAAGTTACAACTGCACTATTGGATATATTTAAAGCAGAATCTACTTGGTATAACTCTGATGGGAAAAATCCTGTATATGGACCAGCTCAACCAGAGTATAGAAGAGCAATAAGAGAGATAGCTAAATGGTTTGAAGAAGGGCTGATAGATCAAGAGGTACTAACAAGGAGCTTAACTTCGAGAGATTATATTTTAAATAATAATATAGGTGGATTTACTTGTGACTGGTTTTCAAGTACTGGAAACTATAATAGTCGTCTTGAGAAAAATATACCTGGTTTTGAATTTTCAGTAATTTTACCACCTGAGTTTGATGGAAAAAAGACAACTTCATTTTCAAGACCTAACTATCTAGGAGGTTGGTCTATAACTTCAAAAGCAAAGGATCCAGTAACAATAATTAAATATTTTGATTTTTGGTATACAGAAGAGGGAAGAAAATTGTGGAATTTTGGAGTAGAGGGAGAAGATTATATCTTAGTAGATGGTAAGCCAAAGTTTACAGATAAAATTTTAAAGGACTCTCAAGGACGTCCACCACTAGCTGTACTTAGAGAAACAGGGGCTCAATATAGATTGGGAATGTTTCAAGATGCAAATAATGAGAGAGAATGGGCAGATCCACAAACAGTTAAAGATATGGATCTCTATATAAAATCTGGTGTAGTAAAAGATCCTCTACCAACATTAAAATATACAATGGAGGAGATAGAGGAGTTATCACAAATAGAGATGCAATTGAGGTCAATAACAGAGGAGATGGCACAGATTTGGATATTAGGGGTATCAAATGTAGATAAAGATTGGAATAATTATATTTATAGGTTGAATAAAGCAGGACTAGAAAGAGCAACAGAGATACAAAGACAAGCATATAGAAGATTTATAAATAAATAAATAGAAGAAGATGGTTTCTAATAAAGTGTATTATTA
>UQQO01000121.1 GCA_900543175.1 uncultured Fusobacterium sp. | reverse complement strand
AAATAATATAAAATTCACATTTATATCTTTGAGCGATTCTAGCTCCATATCTAATAACTTTATCTGCTCTAGGGCTAGATGATATAGAAACTAGAACTCTCTCTGTTGTGTGCCAATTGGTGGTAATATTTTTGTCTTCCATATATTCAAGAAGTGATATATCAACTTCTTGAGCTATCCTTCTTAATGAAAGTTCTCTTAAAGCGTTTAAATTTCCACGTCTAAAAAAATTTTTTAGTGCTGCACTAGCAACTTTTAAATTATAGACTTCCCCTCTTTTTAATCTTTCCTCTAAACCAGATGCTGAAATATCAATAACTTCTACTTCATCAGCTATGTTGATTATAGAATCAGGAATTTTTTCTCTAACCTCAATTCCTGTGATAGTGTAAACAATATCATTTAAACTTTCAATATGCTGAATATTTAAAGTAGTATTGACATTTATTCCAGCTTCTAAGATTTCAAGGATATCCTCATACCTTTTTTTATTTTTACTTCCTTTGATGTTTGTATGAGCTAATTCATCAATAAGAACTATTTTAGGTTTTCTTTTAATTATCTCTTCAATATTAACTTCTGAATATTTTTTATTTCCATATTCAATCTCTTTGTATGGAATAGTTTCTAATATTCCAACTTGTTCCAGAGTAGCTTTTCTATCATGGGGTTCAAGATAACCTATGCAGATATCTTCTCCTCTTTTAACTCTGATATTAGCTTCTCGTAACATAGTATAAGTTTTACCAACTCCAGGAGCATATCCAAGATAAATTTTTAATTTACCTCGCTTCTCTTTTTCGTATTTTTTTAAGGCTTCTTCTGGAGTCAATCTGTTAGATTCCATAAAATCACTTATCCTTAAACTAAACTTTTACATGATTAATACCTCTTAAAATTAAAAAATTTTAAATAAATATTAAATTTTGGAAAAAGTCCATTTTTGTTAGATCATCATTTACTTTTTACCTAGATACCCCCTTCATAGTTAAAAAAAGCACCACAACAAAAAGTCATGGTGCTTGAAAAATTTCATAACAAAACCAGGCTCTTTTCAACGCTGACGAGGTTAGCTGACGGGCTCGGACTGAAAAGTGTCCTATTCATTAAGAAATACGCCCCTGTTAAATGGGTCCCCCGCTTCATATTTAAAAAATATAAACTAAGCGATTTGGTAATATTTATTTTTAAATTGATTTTACTCCTGTTTATTAACAGTGTCAAGTATTTTTTTAAAATTTTTCAGTAACAAAAATTTTTTTTCGTTATTTATAGTATAGGAAAAAATATATAAAAAATTTTAAAAAAAACTATTGACTTTTAAAATTTAAAGTGCTAGTATTCATAGCTATAAAAACCCTTTGTAGTTAAAAATACTCATTTACTAAACTTAATTTTTTTAATTTTAGGAGGGAGTCATATGAAATTTTCAATAGTAACTGTTTGTTTGTTCTTTGCAGCAACTTATGTATCAAGATTCATTGCTTTTTAATTTTGTTATATAAAGTTTTAAGAATTACCAAGCAGTTTTATTTTATCTAATTTTTAATAAAAAAATAGTCTTTATAAAAATAAAATACTATTTTTATAAAAAGGAGAGAAATCTTATGTATATATTGGGAGCAATAATATTATTACTATTTGCATATTTATTTTACGTTTTATTCAATCCAGATAAATTTTAAGGAGGAAGGTAAAAATGAATTTAACTAATTTATTTCTTTTCCTTTTGGCTTTTATTATTTTAATTGTTCCAACAGGAAAACATATTTCAAAATTGATTATTCATGAAAAAACAATATGTGATTCATTTTTTTCAAAGATAGAAAAACCTATATTTTTAATAACAAAAATTGAAAATATGAGCTTAAAAGATTATATATTAGCTTTTTTAGGAGCTAACTTATTTATGTTTATATTAACTTATGTAATATTGGCAGTAGAAGGTTCATCACCATCACTTGCATTTAATACAGCAGTAAGTTTTATAACAAATACAAACTTACAACACTATTCAGGAGAATGGTTAAATGGCATGGGTTCAAGATTAGCTCTTATAAACTTAATGTTTACATCAGCAGCTAGTGGACTTGCAATATGTATGGCAATAGCTAGAGGAATTTTAGGATATAGATTAGGAAACTTTTTTGAAGATTTAACAAAATCAACTACAAGAGTCTTACTTCCAATGGCTTTAGGAGTTGCTATTGTGTTAGTTATATTGGGATTGCCTCAAACTTTTGAAACTCAAACAGTGGTAAAAACTTTAGAAGATAAATATCAAGTTATTGCATTAGGACCAGCAGCAGCTTGGGAAGCAATAAAACATTTGGGAACAAACGGTGGAGGATTATTTTCAGCAAACTCTTCACATCCATTTGAAAATGTTAGTTTATATACTAACTATATAGAAATGATGTGTATGATGATAATACCAGGGGCTATAGTAATGGGATTTGGTATGGCAGCTAAAAATAAAAAACAAGGTTGGTTTATATTTATACCGATATTCTTATTATTCTTACTTTCATTATTTGTACTTTACTATTTTGAAAAACAAGGAACACCAATGTTTACTCAATATGGAATGAAGGGCATTAACATGGAAGGTAAAGAGATGAGATTTGGGCTTCTAGCTTCAATATTATTTACAGATGTAACAACATCATTTACTACAGGTAGTGTAAATAATATGCATGATTCTTTAACTCCTATGGGAGGTTTAGTTCCTCTATGGAATATGATGTTAAACTGCATTTTTGGTGGAAAAGGTGTAGGATTTATGAATATAATCATGTATATGATTTTAAGTGTATTCCTATGTGGATTGATGGTGGGAAGAACTCCAGAATTCTTTGGTAAAAAAATAGAAGCTAAAGAAATTCAAATTATAACTTTCCTAATTCTAGTTCACCCTATTATTATATTAGTACCTAGTGCTATTTCACTTGTTTGTGAAATGGGAAGTAGTGCAATAACAAATGGGGGATTCCATGGAGTATCTCAAGTACTATATGAATATACTTCAAGTGCTGCAAATAATGGATCAGGATTTGAAGGATTAGGAGATGGAACAACTTTCTGGAATATTACTACAGGTATAGTTATGTTTTTAGGAAGATATATAAGTATGGCATTGATGGTTGTAGTAGGATATTCAATGTATAAAAAACAATCTGTACCTATTACAAGTTCAACTTTTAAAACAGATAATTTAGTATTTTCATTTATATTATTCTTTATAATTTTAATAATTGGTGCTCTTACATTCTTACCTGCTTTAGCATTAGGACCAATAGCAGAACATTTGAGCATCTGGGGGTAAATAAATCATGAGTAGAAAAAAACAAGTAAGTTCCTTTTCTAAGGATATATTAAAACAAGCATTAATAGATTCGTTTAAAAAATTTGACCCTAGAATTATGATTAAAAATCCAGTAATTTTTATTGTTGAAATAGGATTCTTCTTAACTTTAGCTTTAACAATTTGTCCTACATTATTTAGTAAAGAAGAAGCTGAACTTAGGGTATTTAATGGGCTTATATCATTTATTTTATTTATAACAGTAGTCTTTGCAAACTTTGCTGAATCCATAGCAGAGGGAAGAGGAAAAGCTCAAGCTGATAGTTTAAAGAAAACTAGAAAAAAGACTTTAGCTAAATTATTAAATTCTGATGGAACAACAACAGTAATTGATGCAGGATCATTAAAAAAAGGTGATATAGTAGTTGTTGAAACAGGAGAAATAATACCAAATGATGGAACAGTAATAGAGGGAATTGCGTCAGTTGATGAATCGGCTATTACTGGAGAATCAGCTCCAGTTATTAAAGAAGCTGGAGGAGATTTTTCATCGGTAACAGGTGGAACTCGTGTAGTAAGTGACAGAATAGTAGTAGAAATTTCAGTTTCTGCTGGAGAATCATTCTTAGATAAAATGATAAGTCTTGTTGAGGGAGCAGAGAGAAAGAAAACACCAAATGAGATTGCGTTAAATACATTACTTGTAGGATTGACTCTTATTTTTTTAATGGTAATTGTAACATTATTCCCAATGGGAACATATGCTGGAGTATATTTACCAGTAGCAACTTTAATTGCTCTTCTAGTTTGTCTTATCCCTACAACAATAGGTGGTTTGTTATCAGCTATCGGAATAGCAGGAATGGATAGAGTAAATAAATTTAATGTTATTGCAATGTCTGGTAAAGCAGTTGAATCTTGTGGAGATATTGATACAATTATACTTGATAAAACAGGAACAATTACTTTTGGGAATAGATTAGCAAGTGAATTTTTTCCAGTAAATGGAGTTTCAGAAAAAGATTTAATAGAATATTCTGTTATATCTTCATTAAAAGATATGACTCCAGAAGGAAAATCAATAGTTGAACTAGGAAAAAAACTTGGAACATCACTAAATGAAAAAGAGTATGAAGATGCAGAATTTTTAGAATTTAGTGCTCAAACAAAAACGAGTGGAATAAATTTAAAAGATGGTAAAAAGATAAGAAAAGGTTCAGGATCATCAATTAAAAGATTTGTAACTGAACTTGGTGGAGATATTCCAAAAGATCTTGATGGTATTGTAGATAAAGTTTCAAGACTTGGAGGAACTCCTTTGGTTTTAGCTGTAGATAATAAAATATATGGAGTAATTTATTTAAAAGATACAGTAAAACCAGGTTTAAAAGAGAGATTTGAAAATATAAGAAAAATGGGAATTAAAACTATAATGTGTACAGGAGATAACCCATTAACTGCTGAAACAATTACAAGAGAAGCTGGAATTGATGAATTTGTTGCTGAATGTACTCCAGAACAAAAAATAGAAGTTATTAAGAGAGAACAAGCTCAAGGAAAACTTGTAGCAATGACAGGAGATGGAACAAATGATGCTCCTGCACTGGCCCAAGCTGATGTTGGTATTGCAATGAACAGTGGTACTATAGCAGCTAAAGAGGCAGCGAATATGGTTGACTTAGATTCTAATCCTACTAAGATACTAGAAGTAGTAGGAATTGGAAAACAATTATTAATAACACGTGGTGCATTGACAACATTTAGTATAGCCAATGATGTTGCAAAATACTTTGCTATTATTCCAGCAATGTTTATAGTTGCTATTCCTCAAATGGAAAAATTAAATATAATGCATCTATCATCACCAGTTAGTGCTATTGTATCTGCTTTGATTTTCAATGCTATTATTATACCTTTACTTGTACCAATAGCATTGAGAGGGGTTAAATACAAACCTATGAATGTACAATTAATGTTAATTAAAAACCTAGGAATATATGGACTAGGAGGAATTATAGCTCCATTTATAGGAATAAAAATAATTGATATTTTTATTGCACCTATATTATCTATATTAGGGCTATAATTTAGGAGGAAGAGAAATGAGTTTAGCTAAAAAAAGTCTTTATATAACAATTTTGTTATTTATTTTATCCATAATTTATACAGTAGTTGTAAATATATTCGCACAAACATTTTTTAAAGAAAGTGCAAATGGAAGTATAATCTATAAAAATGAAACTCCAATAGGAAGTAAACATATAGGACAACTATTTACAAAAGATAACCTCTTTCATGGAAGACCATCTGCTTATAATTATAACACTTATGAAACTGATGAAGAAGCAAATACACTTCCAGCATCTGGAGGAAGTAACCTTGCAGTAAGTAATCCTGCTTATTCTGAAAATCTAAAAACTAATATAGATAAACTTTTAAAAGAAAATCCTAATTTAAAAATAGAAGATATTCCTACAGAAATGGTTACTGCTTCAGGTTCAGGACTTGATCCTCATATTTCTATTGAAGGAGCTATGATTCAAGTTGAAAGAGTGGCCAAGGCAAACAATATTTCAAAGGAAAAAATTTCTGAAATTATAAAAGAAAATAGTGAAGAAAATATAGTAAATGTATTACAATTAAATCTAGCTATATTAGAGTATAAGAAAGCTGAAATCAAATAGATTATATGCTTTTCTTTCATAGATAATCCTTTTTTTAAGAGGTTAAGTTTTAAATAACTTGCCTCTTTTTTATTTCTAAGGAAATTATAAATTGACTTTATATAAAAAATTTTTAATATT
>UQQO01000120.1 GCA_900543175.1 uncultured Fusobacterium sp. | reverse complement strand
TATTAATGGTGCATAATCACCAAATTGTGCTATAAAATCTTGCATAGTTTCTCCTTAATTTTGTTTATAATTTATAATCTCTATTATTATACCATATATTTTTAGTAAGATAGTATTATTGGGGTAAAGAGCTAATTATTATAAGTAAAATATTTCAACTGAAAACTATACTATAAAGTGATATAATAGAATAGTTAGAAAAAATTATATAAGGTGAAAACATGAATAAACTTAGAAAACTTTTAAATGAAAAAAAATATTTAATTATGGGTAAATAAAAAAGTTACCTCCTAAGAAGTAACTTTTTAAATATAAAATTAAAATTTGATTCTATTTGTTTTTATCTGCTATAATAGCACCAGCAGCAGCTCCAACTCCAGCACCAACAATAGTACCAGTATCTCCACCAATAATATGTCCTGCTAAAGCACCAGCAGCAGCTCCACCAGCAATATGTTTTTCAGTACGAGAACATCCAGCAAAAGCAAGCACAGATATAGCTAAAATTATAAACATTTTTTTCATATTATTACCTCCCCTTTTTTAATAGGATTTTCCTTAATTGAATTATACAATAAAAATTAGAAATTGCCTATAATTTAATTATAATATATTTCTTGTTTTTATAATTTACAATCTCTTGAGTTTTTTTATTGATCTTTCCAAATTTTCTATGAGTATATTTTCTAGCATGTTTAGGTGGATAATCTTCAAAAGTTCTTGATCCCATAAGAGCTATGGTATATTCTAGTTCAGCTTTATCAGGAGTAACAAGATAATCTTCTCCAGCAAAAGAGAATAAAATACCTGGATACATATGATCCCCTTTTATCTGTTTAAAGTTAAAAGGTTTACCTAATTTTTCAACTAAATATTGCCCTAGAGCATTTATTCTATCTATCATCTATCTCTTCACCTTTTTCTTCTTAGTTGTAGTTTTTCTTTTTGTTTTACTTTTAGATTCAGTTGTTACTTTCTTTTTAACTATCTCTCTTCTTTCAATAGTTTTTTTCTTAGCAACAGAGTAACCAAAACTTCCAATAGCCTCTTTTGGCATTGGGAAATATTCACCGTGAGAATAAGCAATAAGATTAGCCCATTCAAAGTGAATTTTTTCATTTTCATCTAATAATCTTGAGTCAATATGTGAGCATAGAACCTCAGCTAAAAAAAGATCATGAGTTCCAAGGGGGATGATTTGTTTTACCTTACATTCAATATTAACAGGACACTCTTCGATATATGAAGATTTTACCTCTTTCCCCTCTTTTAAAGTGAATCCCATCTCTTTAATCTTATCATTTGTTCTTCCTGAACGAACTCCACAATAGTCAGTTTCTCTAGTTAGCCTTCTTGTAGGAAGATTAACAGTAAATTCCATAGTCTCTTTTATATATTCATAAGATAATCTTTCAGGTCTAATAGATATTGAAAGCATAGGAGGTTTTGTACAAATAGTTCCTGTCCAAGCAACAGTAAAAACATTATCTTTACCTTCAGAATTTTTACTTGTTATTAAGACAACAGGAACAGGATTTAAAACAACACTTCCTTTAAAAAGTTTTTTTTCCATATTTATTCCTTTCGTAATTTATATTTTCTTAAAAATTATATCATTTTTTCTAAATATGTACAATTATTAACTGTTAAATTGTTGCTTATAAAAAGAGCTTATGATATACTAAAATTATAAAGTTGGGTAAAAGGTGAAACTTATGAATAATTATGTTATTTTGAAAGGTAAAAAAGATAGACTAGTAATACACTTAAATTCAGAGGTAGACTTTTTAACTCTTAGGGACAGTTTAGTTGAAAAGATACGAGAGGCTAAAAATTTTATTGGGAATGTTCATTTAGCAATAGAATTTTCTAATAGAGTTTTAACTGAATTAGAAGAAAATGTTCTTATTGATTTGATTAAGTTAAATAGTGATATAAATATTACTTATGTCTTTTCTGAAAGTGGTTCAGGAGTGAACAGAAAAGAGAAGATCAAATTTTTTAAAGCAGTAACTGAAGAGGGACCAACTAAATTTTTTAGAGGAACTCTTAGATCAGGAAGTAAAATAGAGTATGATGGAAATATAGTTGTTATTGGAGATGTAAACCCTGGAGCTATGTTGAGGGCAAAGGGAAATATAATAGTATTGGGGCATTTAAATGGAGCTGTTTATGCAGGGTTAGACGACGATAAAGATGCTTTTATAGGTGCTAACTATATGAATCCAATTCAACTTGTAATAGGTAGTACAACAGCTAAACCTATGCAAAAAGAGATATTAGATACAAATAAGGTAGATAGAAGGGGAGGCTTCAAGATAGCCTACATAAAAAATAGTGAGATATTAATAGAAGATTTTAGTGCACGTTCATACAATGAGTAACTAAAACTTTAAGTTAGGAGTGGTAAAAATGGCAAAGGTGTATGTAGTGACATCAGGAAAAGGTGGAGTAGGAAAAACTACTACTACTGCTAATCTTGGAGCTGGGTTAGCTTTAAAAGGAAATAAAGTTCTTTTAATAGATACAGATATTGGGTTAAGAAACCTTGATGTAGTAATTGGATTAGAAAATAGAATTGTTTATGATCTAGTTGATGTAATAGAGGGTAAATGTAGAATTGCACAAGCTTTAATAAAAGATAAAAGATGTTCAAATCTATGTTTATTACCAGCTGCTCAAATTAGAGATAAAAATGATATCAATGGAGAGCAAATGAAAACTCTAATTGATGCTTTGAGAAATGATTTTGATTATATTATAATTGATTGTCCAGCAGGAATAGAGCAAGGATTTAAAAATGCAATAGCTGCAGCAGATGAGGCAATAGTAGTTACAACTCCAGAGATTTCAGCTACGAGAGATGCTGATAGAATAATAGGGCTTTTAGAGGCTAATGAGATAAGAAATCCAAAACTTATTGTAAATCGTATAAAAATGGATATGGTAAAAGCAGGAAATATGTTAAGTGTAGAAGATATTCTTGATATACTTGCAATTAAATTATTAGGAGTAGTTCCTGATGATGAAAATATTGTTATCTCTACAAATAAAGGAGAACCTTTAGTGTATAAAGGTGAGTGTTTAGCAGCTGATGCTTATAGAAATATAGTGGAGAGAATGGAAGGAAAAGATGTTCCGTTTTTAAATCTAGATGTAAAACTTGGGTTCTTTGAAAAATTAAAAATGGTTTTTGGAAAGTAGGTAGAAAGAATGGGAATTTTTGACTTTTTTAAGAAAGAGGATAACAGCTCTAAAAATATTGCTAAGGATAGATTGAAATTTGTTTTAATCCATGATAGAGCTATGCTCCCAGCAAGTGTTTTGGAAGAGATGAAAGATGAGATAATAGCTGTTATATCTAAATATGTAGATATTGATAAAGAGGCTCTTAATATAGAGGTAACTGAAAACCCAGAAAATAAAAGAAGTACAGCCTTAATAGCTAATATTCCATTAGTAGCAAAAAAAGAGAAAAATAGTTAATATAAAAAGAGGTAGTTTTGCTAGCTACCTCTTTTTTTCTATCCCTTTATAGTTTTATCATTAGATTTTAAAAACTCTAAATATTCCTCTTTAGTCATAGTTGGTTTAAAGTTAGCTAAAATTTCTTTTCCAATTTTTGCATTGTCAAAAAGCAGATCTACAACAGTTAGAGCTAAAGATTTAGCAGGGGCAAGATAAGCAAACTCTTCATCTGTAATAGAATAGTTTCTAGTGTATAAAGCTCCTGTTATTCCACCAAACATAGGATGTAAAGTAGGAATAATGTGTGACACATCTCCGAAATCAAATGATCCTGTAAAATCTCCACCTTCTATAATTTCATCATCTTTAATTCCTGTAAAATTTATATTTTCTCTTAAAACTTTCTCCATAGAATCATGCCTTAAAATAGGAAGATATCCTGGAAGTTCTTTAATCTCAATTTCAGCACCAACAGCCATAGCTCCAGCCATTAAAGCACGATTAACTTTTTTATTAGCATCTATAAGACTTTCAATAGTTCTAGCTCTAACATAAGCTTCCATCCTAACATCAGCAGGAACAACATTAACTATATCTCCACCTTTAGTTATAATTGGATGAAATCTAACTCTATCAGCTTCTTTGAAAGTTTCTCTTTGTGCATGTACATTATTTATAGCTAACATAGCAGCATTTAAAGCATTGATTCCCTCATAAGGAGCAGAACCAGCATGAGCCTCTTTACCAATAAATTTAACTTCCTTACCAATGAAACCATTACTTACAGGACCAACTAAAACTTTTTTATCTCCTGTATCAAGGGCATGGAACATAAGACTCATATCTACATCATCAAAAGCTCCTTTTCTAATAAGTTCCTGTTTGCCACCAAAATATTTAATCTTTCCCTCTTCTTTTAATCTACTTCTATAAGCAAGTTCAATAAACTCTTCAGCAGGTGTAGCAATAAAATCAATTTTTCCATCTAGCTCTTTAAAGACACCAGACTTAATAAGACCAACAGCTACTCCTAACATCCCAGCAATTTGGATATTATGTCCACAAGTATGAGATGCTCCTATTGAGTTAGCATCACAATGTTCAGCACAAGATATACCATCTAGCTCTCCTAAAATAGCAACTTTAGGACCATTTTTCTCTTCATTTATTCTTGCACGACAACCAGTATAAGCTATATTTTCTTCAATATTATCTATATTTAATTCATTTTTAAAAAATTCAACAACAGATTTAGTAGTTTCAAACTCTTTATATCCAAATTCAGGGTTATTATAGATTTTTCTTCCAATATTTATTATAGCCTCTTTGTTTTCTTCAATAGCTCTGATAACTCTTTCCTTTAATTGATTTTTATCCAATCAGATCATCTCCTATTTTAGATATTTTATAATATAGTTTAAAATTGCTTCAGTAGTTTTTAAAAGATCTTCAATAACTAAGTATTCTTCAACAGTATGTACTTTGTACATTCCTACCCCAACAATAATTGAGTTAAATCCCTCTTTAGCTAAAATATTACTGTCAGATCCACCACCAATAACTTTTAATTCACTTTCTACTCCTAATTCTTCATATACCTTAGCAAACTCTTTACCAAATTTAAGATCATCTTTAGGTTTTAAAATAGGATAGTTATATGAAAGTTCTAAAGTATACTCACCAGTAAATTTATCAGCTACATTTTTAGCAATATTTTCATATTCATCAATTATATTTTCAAGAGTTTCTTCTGAATGACTTCTTACCTCTCCATGAAACGAACAATAGTCAGGAACTACATTTGTAGGAAATTGTGAAGTTATACTTCCGATATTTGAAGTTGTAAGTTCATTAATACGTCCAATTTTCATTTGAGCAATAGCAGCAGCTGCCATGGAGATAGCATTAATTCCCTTTTCAGGCTCAATACCAGCATGAGCTTTTTTACCTCTAAAAGTGAATGTAAAATTATATTGGCAAGGAGCTGAATGAGCTATGATACCAGCTCTTCCAGCATTATCAAGAACTATCATATTAGTAGTAGGTCTTATATTTGAAGGAACATCTTTCCAGTCAATACTTTTTGCCCCAAGCATACCAGCTTCCTCTCCAGGAGTTAAAAGAACATATATATCTTGATGAGAAAGATTATTTTCTTTTAAAACTCTAAGAACTTCAATAATAGATGCAACACCACCTTTATCATCTCCTCCAAGAGTAGTAGTTCCATCTGTTTTAATAATGCCATTTTCAATAATAGGAGAGATATTTTCACATGGTTCTATAACGTCCATATGAGCACATAAAGTTACTCCTTCACCTACTAAATCCCCCTTGAATTTAGCAAAGATTGTAGGAGCATCTCCACCATATTTTGTATAACCATTATCGAGATATATCTCTCCACCAAGATCTTTTAGAGTTTCTATTAAATAATTAGCAAACTTTCCCTCTTTTTTAGATGGAGAATAAATTTTTACCATTTCAATAAAATTATTAATAATTCTTTCTCTATTAATCATAATTCCTCCAATGTTTTATTTATAGTTAAGAATAATTTATTTTTCTTTCTCCTAATATCAGCTAAAATGGAATTTGGAGAAGAATATTAGAGAGAGTTGCGAAATCTGACGCTAAAAATTCCGACGTGTTTGAGACGAAGTCGAGTTTCGGAAT
>UQQO01000119.1 GCA_900543175.1 uncultured Fusobacterium sp. | reverse complement strand
GTTAAAGCTATAAAAAGATAGTAGATATACATAGCAAAAGCTATTAGATAAATCCCTAATCTAATAATATTTTTAGATAAATCAATTTTATTTTCTATACTTTTATCATTTTTATATATTTTATAGATATCCAATAGATTTTTTACTTTTAAAATAGTAGCTCCTGTTAGCAACATTCCAACAATAGCCATAACAATGTAAAAATTATTCAATTTAATCTCTTAACCTCCTAAAATTATGATATATAGTATAACATATTTTTAGATTCTATCATAAAAAAACTATTATAAACTAAATAAAAAATTTAGTCTACAATAGTTTTAAAATAATTAAGCTCCTAAGTAAGCTTTTTTAATTTGTGGATTATTCATTAACTCTTTTGCATCTCCCTCAAGAGTAATTCTTCCAGTTTCAATTACATAGGCTCTATCAGAGATAGCAAGAGCCATTTTAGCATTTTGTTCAACTAAAAGAATAGTAGTTCCCATCTCTTTAAGCTTTTTAATAACAGAGAAGATCTCTTTTACAAATAGAGGAGAAAGTCCCATTGATGGTTCATCAAGAATTAAAAGTTTTGGTCTACTCATAATAGCTCTACCCATAGCAAGCATTTGTTGCTCTCCACCAGAAAGAGTACCAGCTAATTGATTTTTACGTTCAGACATCCTTGGGAAAGTTTTATAAAAATTAGCTCTATCTTTTTCAAGATTTTCAGGAGTATCTTTTACAGTAAAAGCACCTAGTTTTAAGTTATCTTTTACAGGAAGTTTAGCAAAAACTCTTCTTCCTTCAGGGACTTGAGCAATTCCAATCTCACAAATCTTATGTGATTTTTCCTTTGTAATATCCTTTCCTTCAAAGAAAATATGTCCCTCTCTAGAGTTGATAAGTCCAGAGATAGTTTGTAGAGTAGTAGTTTTACCAGCTCCATTAGCTCCAATAAGTGATACAATCTCACCTTGTTTAACATTTAATGAGATTCCTTTTAAAGCATGAATATTATCGTAATAAACGTGTAAATCTTTGATTTCTAACATATTTTGATTTTCCATTGTTACTCTTCATCTCCTTCATCATCAGCACCTAGATAAGCTGTAACAACAGTTGGATTGTTAACAACTTCATGTGGGTCACCTGATGCAATAACGTTACCATGATCTAATACAATAAGTCTTTCACAAATTCCTAAAACAAGTTTCATATCGTGTTCAATTAAAAGTATAGCAATATTAAATTTATCTCTAATAAGTTTAATAGTTTTCATTAACTCTTCAGTTTCAGTAGGGTTCATTCCAGCTGCTGGCTCGTCAAGTAGTAAAACTTTTGGATTTGTTGCCATAGCTCTAGCTATTTCAAGTTTTCTCTGTTGCCCATAAGGTAGATTCCCAGCAGGCATATCAGCATATTTATCTAAATCAAATATTTTTAAAAGTTCTAAAGCTCTAGCTTTAACCTCTTTTTCTTCCTTCCAATAGTTATGGAAACGAAAGATACCAGTTAAAATTCCATATTTCATATTGAAGTTATTAGCTACAAGAACATTATCTAAAACACTCATATATTTAAAAAGTCTGATATTTTGGAAGGTTCTAGCAAGCCCTTTTTTTACTAATTTATATGTAGGCATCTTATTAATTACTTCCCTATTAAAAGTATATGTACCAGATGTTGGAGAGTACACTCCAGTTAAAATATTGAAAACAGTAGTTTTACCAGCACCATTGGGACCAATAAGCCCTACAAGCTCATTCTCCCTCAATTGTAAGTTAAAATCAGTTACAGCCTTTAATGCACCAAAGGTAATAGAAATATCTTTAGCATCTAATACAAGGTTATTCATTGACATTTCCTCCTTTTTTCATAAATCTTTCAATAACTTTTGTAATTTGAAACTCTTTACGTCCTAAAAGTCCTGTTGGACGGAAGATCATAGTTAAGATAAGTAGTAAAGAGTAAACAATCATACGATAATCTGAAAATTCACGAAGCATTTCAGGTACAATTGTTAAAACGATAGCTGATAGAACAGAACCTGTAAAACTTCCCATTCCTCCTAAAACTACCATCGTTAAGATGTTGATTGAGTAGTTAAAGTCAAATTGTTTAGCTCCTAAGATTCCTAAGTGATGAGCATATACAGCTCCTGCAATTCCTGCAAAAACTGCTGATACAGTAAATGCAAATGTTTTATAATAAGTTGTATTAACTCCCGATGCACCACTGGCAATTTCATCATCTCTAATTGATAGAACAGCCCTTCCATGTCTACTTGTCATAAGAGAAAACATCATCATTACACATACAACCATGATAATAAATATAATCTCGATTTTATTATAACGAGGGATACCACGTAACCCTTGAGCTCCTCCAGTAAAGTCAAAGTATTCAATTAAAACTCTGATAATTTCTCCAAAAGCAAGGGTAATAATTGCAAGATAGTCACCGTTTAATCTAAGAGCTGGAATACCGATTATGATTCCAACTACTCCTGCAACAGCTCCTCCAATAATTAGAGCTAAAAAGTATCCAGGTAACCCTTCTACAATTCCACTTTTAGTAAATAGAGCAGCTGCATAAGCTCCAACTGACATAAATCCAGCATGTCCAATTGTAATTTGCCCTAGACAACCAACAGTAACATTTAAACTAACAGCAAGGATAATATTGATACAGATTAATGTTAATATATTTGTTTGGTATCTTGAAATAATACCAGTATTGATTAAACTCATTAAAATAATATATACAATAGTAAGTAATACAAATGTTGTAATATAACTAAGCATCTTTGTTTTTGACATTTCCCAATCACCTTATACCTTTTCTCTCATATTTTTACCTAAAATTCCAGTAGGTTTAACTAATAGTACGATAATTAATATTGAAAATACAATTGCGTCAGCTAATTGAGATGAGATATATGCTCTTGTTAAGCTTTCTACAATTCCAAGAATAAATCCTCCAAGAACAGCTCCAGGAAGAATTCCGATACCTCCTAAAACTGCTGCAATAAATGCTTTGATACCAGGCATAGATCCCATTAATGGTTGAACTTGTGGATAAGCAGCTACATATAAAACTGCTGCAACTGCTGCAAGTCCACTACCAATAGCAAATGTTAATTGGATAGTGTGATCAACATTAATTCCTACTAATTTAGCAGCTCCATAATCTTCACTTGTTGCAAGCATTGCCTTTCCATATTTAGTTTTTTTCATAAAATATTGAAGAGCAATAGATAGTGTCAATGTAACTAAAATAGTTACCACAGTTCCAAAGTTTAAGTGAAGATCTCCTATTAAAATAGGTGGTTGAGTAAATACTTTTGGAAATGGTCTAGTATTAGGTGTGAAAATTTTCATAAAGCTATTTTCTAACAATAAGCTTACTCCTATGGCTGTGATTAAGTTAGAGATTCTTGGAGAATTTCTAAGAGGTCTGTAAGCGACTCTTTCAGTTAGCATTCCTAAGAGGATGCAGACAATAATAGCAGGGACCATTGTAAGCCATACGGGCAAACCTATTTTAGTAAACATAGGGATACTAAATAATGAAACATATGCACCTACCATGATAATATCCCCATGTGCAAAGTTAATAAGTTGTGCAATTCCATATACCATGGTGTACCCAAGAGAAATAAGGGCATAGATGCTTCCAATCTGTAATCCATTTATAATCTGAAGTAAAAATTCCATTTTTTCTTTCCTCTCCTTTTTAATATATAGATGAATTTCTAACCAGTACTAAAAATTTTTTAATACTAGTTAGAAATTTTTATCATCCTTTAATTTTTAAAATTTATTTTGCTTCAACAATTGAGTCAAAAGTATATTTTCCATTAACAATTTTTAATACAGTAACTGCTTTAACAGGGTTGTTTTTCTCATCAAATGTTAGATGTCCAGTAACACCATCATATTCAAGTCCTTTTAGAGCATCTACAACAGCTTGTTTTTCAGTAGTTCCAGCTTTTTCAATAGCAGCTTTCATCATATATGCAGCATCATAAGATAGAGCAGCAAATGAAGATGGATCCTCTTTATAAGTTTCTCTATAAGCTTTTACGAAGTTTTGAACTTTTTCAGATTGGTCATCTAGTGAGTAGTGGTTAGTGAAGTATGAATTTTCAATAGCTTCATAAGCACTAGGGTCAAGAGTTTTTGCAACTCCATCCCAACCATCTGGTCCAATGAATGTAGATTTAAGTCCGATCTCTCTAGCTTGAGTAGTGATTAAAGCAACTTGTTCATAGTAATCAGGAATTACTAATACATCAGGGTTAGTAGGTAAGATTTTTGTAAGTTGAGCTCTGAAATCCTTATCTCCATCAGAGTATCCTTCTTTAGCTACTACTTCAATACCAAGAGCTTGAGCTTCTTTCAAGAATGCTTCTGTAACTCCATTTGAGTGATCACTTGAGTTATTAACAACAATAGCAGCAGTTTTAACTTTTAAATTATTTTTAGCAAAGTTTGCTAAGATTCTTCCTTGATAAGGGTCTGTGAAACAAGCACGGAATACATTTTTACCAGCTTCAGTGATATTAAATTGAGTTCCAGTTGGTGTAATCATAGGCATGTTATCTTGAGCTGCTACCTCTGCAATTGCAAGACTTGGTTTAGATGGAGCATCTCCAATAAATGCAACAATTCCTTCATCTACAAGTCTATTATATGCCATTACAGCTTCAGTAGAGTCTCCTTTTGAGTCAAGTACAATAAAATCAATTTTTTTACCAAGTACTCCCCCATTTTTATTGATCTCTTCCATAGCTAATTTTGATCCATTTGTTGCAGTTACTCCATAGATTGCTACTGGTCCAGTAAGTGGTGCAGTAGCTCCAATTTTTACAACTTCCTCTTTCTTAGGTGCAGCAGCTTCTTTAGTTTCATTTCCTCCACAAGCTGTTAATAAACAAGTCACTCCTAAAAGCATTAATGTAAGTTTTTTCATAATTATTTCCCCCTTTAAAATTTTATAAAATTAATTTAAATTGAATACTTAAAATAAAGAATTTTAATACCTAAATTTTGGACAATTGTAGGTATAAAAAAAGCAACCCTGTTAGGTTGCTTCTATCTCAAAGGATACAAGAAAATAATAAATTGATAAAAAAATATGTTTATTTATTATTTCCCTTATATAGTTTAAAGAATATGCAAAATTAATCCCTAACATAATCATAGGCATATGAGATTTTAGTCAAGCTTTGTATGACTCTTATTATTATGACACATATGACAAATGATATTATGTTAAGTAGTAACATATTCTCTCCCTCCTCTTTTAATCTTGATTTTGTGATTTATTTTTTAGTTACTGTGAGTATACATCTAAAAATTAAAAAATGCAAGTAAAATTTGAAAAAATTTTTTAATTTCTTTAAATTTATTGAAAATTAATTAGTATTTTGTGATATAATACTAATTTTTTAGCACAAAAGAATTAAAATTTTAATTAAAAAAATCTAATATTTTTTGTTTAACTTTATCAGTATCCACAAGATATTGTTTTACATCTTCAAGAGTTCCATTGTTATAAAATTCAGTAAGAATAAGTTTCTTATCATCAGTATATCTATTCCATTCACCTTGACGTTTACCATTCATAAATTGTCCAGTGTATGAAATTTCACCATTTCTATGGTATTGGAAGTAAGTTCCTTTAGCTACACCATTCTCAAAGTCTGCCTTTGATTCAACTTGTCCATTATCATAGTAAGTATACTGTTCACCATTGTATTTACCATCTTTGAAAGTTTCTTTTATTTTAATTTGCCCATTTCCATATTTTCCAGTAATAACTCCTGAGAAAGGTTTTTGCTCATTTACTATATAAACTATACCCCCTCTCTCTTGCTTTTTAGATATATCTACTTCTCTTCCAGAACAAGCAATAATTGAAAAAGCAGCTAATATAATTAAAAATTTTTTCAACATAATTATCCTCCTTTTTGGATATAAATTTTATAATATAGATATTATATCAAAATATTAGTAAAAATTAAAGCAATTGAGAGAGATAAAAGGTTTAAAATATCTTAAAAATATAAAAAAGAGACAAAAAAGTTTGTAATATTTATTATAAAATATTTACAAAAATTGAAAAATTTTGTATAATAACTTGAATGTTTTTTATATATTTATCATTGATTTAATT
>UQQO01000118.1 GCA_900543175.1 uncultured Fusobacterium sp. | reverse complement strand
AATAATAGTATATCATAATTAAAGAAAAAAGATAATTTATTATACCATTTTTCAAAATGAATAATCCATTATCTTTTCTCTCTATAATATTAATTTAATAATTTTATTTTTAACTCTTTTTCTAATAATTTTATTAAAACTTTTGCTCCATCTAAAGATAGATGATCATAATCATTTTTTTGAAAATATTCTTTTTTATCAAAATTTATATAATCATGAGAATAATCTAAATACTTTATTTTATATTTTCTTGTTATACTTTCAATCACATTATAGAAATTTTTCTCCAATAATTCTTCTGAAAAATAATTATTATATTCTTTTTGAAATGGCGTTGTTAATAATACTACTTTTATAGAGTTATCCTGACATTTCTTAATTATTTCCTCTAATAAGTTTAAATTATATTCTCTATATTCTGTCTTTTCAAGGTTCTTTACATGACCTTTTATTCTACTTTCTATTGTCATCTCTTTTTTCTTTTTGGTTTTATTTAATTTTTCTTTTAATTTATTCTTAAATCTTAAAATTTCTGGAAAGTAATTATATAAAATATAATTTATTCTCTCTTTACCTTTAAAATTTATAATAGATAACAGAGTGTAATATTGAATTATATCTTGTCTTTGCCATATTTCTTTTGAGGAAAAACTAAAATAACTAATTGTAATAAAACAAATAAACTCTTTTTCTTTTTTTATTTTATTAATAAATTTATTTAACATTATTTTATCATAATAAAAAGTTTGAGAGATATGTGCTAAATTTAAATTTATTTTCTCATCTGCTCCTAAAAAAGCAAAGTATGAATGAGAACTCCCTAAATTAATACTTTTTATATTTTTAAAATTATATTTTCTCTTTCTCTTTTGTTGTTTAAAAATTAACCTTAAATTTCTTATAGTCAGATATATAATCCAAACATATAATATAATATGACTTCATTTTATTCCTCACTTATATCAACTAAATATTTTCCATATTCTGTTTTTAATAATGGTTCAGCTAATTTAAGTAATTCTTCTTTTGTTATCCAACCATTTTTATATGCTATCTCTTCTATACATGCAACATAGTTTCCTTGTCTTTCTTGTATAGTTTCAATAAAATTTGAAGCTTGCAATAGATTTTTATGATTTCCTGTATCTAACCAAGCAAATCCCCTTCCTAAAAGATTAACTTTTAGATTTTTTTCTTCTAAATATAGTTTATTAAGATCTGTTATCTCTAATTCTCCTCTTTTACTGGGTTTTAAGTTTTTAGCTTTTTCTACTACTGTATTATCATAAAAATACAATCCTGGAACTGCAAACTTTGATTTTGGGTGTTCTGGCTTTTCTTCTAATGAAAGTACATTTCTATTTTCATCAAATTCAACCACCCCATATTCTCTAGGATCTTTTACAAGATAACCAAAAATTTCTGCTCCTTTTTTTATTTCAGCTGCTCTTTTTAATATAGGAGAAAATCCCTGTCCAAAGAAAATATTATCTCCCAATACTAAAGATACACTCTCTTTTCCTATAAATTCTTCGCCTATTATAAATGCTTCTGCTAATCCATTAGGTTTTTCTTGAATTTTATATTCTATTTTCATTCCAAATTCATTACCATCTTGTAATAACTCTTGGAAACATCTAATATCTCTAGGAGTTGAAATTATTAAAACTTCTCTTATACCAGCTAGCATCAATACTGAAAGAGGATAATATATCATTGGTTTATCATATATTGGTAATATTTGTTTTGATACACTTCTAGTTAAAGGATAAAGTCTTGTTCCACTTCCTCCTGCTAATATTATTCCTTTCATAAACTTCTCCCTCTATTTTAAAATAATATCACAAATTCTATCTACTACTTCTAATTCTAAATCGGCATATAATGGTAAACATAAAACTCTATCTGCTATATATTTTGCAACTGGAGTTTCATTTGAATTATATTTATCTCTATAACATTCAAAATCATTTATTAAAGGATAGAAATATTTTCTAGCTACAATGTTTTCTTCTCCTAATTTTTCAAATATTTCATCTCTAGTATATTTATAATTATCAAATACTACTGGGAAATAAGCATAGTTAGATTTAACTCCCTCTTGAATAATAGACAGTTTTATTCCTTCAGTATTTTCTAATCTTTCTCTATATCTTTCTACTACTACTTTTCTCTTTAAAATCTCTCCATCTACATGACGTAAATTGCAAATTCCCATAGCAGCTTGAAACTCATTCATTTTAGCATTTCCACCAACATATTCAACTGACTCTGGTCCTGTTATTCCAAAGTTCTTTAAATCATTTAATCTTTTCTTTATAGTGGAATCATTATATGTTACTGCTCCACCTTCTATTGTATTAAATACTTTAGTTGCATGGAAACTAAACATAGAAGCATCACCAAAATTTGCTACTCCTATTCCATTTTTTTCTACTCCAAAAGTATGAGCAGCATCATATATAACTTTTAAATTATATTTTTTTGCTATTTTCTCTATCTCTTCTACATTACAAATATTTCCATATACATGTACTGGTACTATTGCACAAGTTTTTTCTGTAATTAAACTTTCAATTTTAGAAACATCTATAGTAAAATCTTCTGAGTTTATATCACAAAATACTGGTTTTAATCTATTTCTTACTATTGCATGAGTTGTTGAAGCAAATGTAAATGGTGTTGTTATTACTTCTCCACCTTTAGGAAAATCAAAAACAGCTATTATACATTCTAATGCTAAATGTCCATTAGTAAATAGAGTAATATTAGAAGTTTTTAAATAGTTAAGTAAATCTTTTTCTAATTGTTTATGTTTAGCTCCCATATTTGTCAAAAAATGTGTATCCCATAAGTCTCTTATTTCTTCACAATATTCTTCAAAACTAGGCATTGAAGAACGAGTTACTAATATTTGTTTTTTCATTATTTTCCCTCTCTTAGATCCTTGAATCTGTTAATTTCCATTTCTCTTTTAAACTCTCTTAAATAATCTAAATATAAAAACTTAGGTTTATATCCCAATTCTTCTTTTGCATTTTCTATATCCATAACAAAATTTCTACTATTAGGCTTATCTGGACAATATATTATTTTTGAAGTTTTATTTGCAGGACAAAAAACCTCAATCATTCCCTTAATTTGATCTTCTAAAGTTGTTGCTACTCCTGTTCCAACATTGTATATCCCACCATCTTTTTTTACAAATAGTGCCTTATATAACATTTGACAAAAATCTTCAACGTAAACTATATCCTTAGCTCTTTTAGGATCTCCCCATAACTCGATATCCTCTCCATTTATAGCTTTTTCCATTAAATACCGATATGCTAACATCTTTTTTTCGCCATTAACATAAAAATAAGCATTTGGAGTATAAGCATATATTGTTGGACATCTAAAAATAAAATTCTTTATTCCGTATGTTTGATGATAATGTTCCATTAAATCAACTGCTGTACTTTTGCTAATTGTATAAATTGCATGATCTCCTTTAAAATTAAAATTTCTTATAAAATCTGGTTTCATTATAAATTCTCTATCCCAATATCCAGACAAATCACTTTCCGTTTGTGGATATAAAATTCTATCTACTTGTACACTTCTGCAATATTCTAATACATTAAATGCTCCTAATATATTAGTTTTTAAATATTTTTCAGGATAATATCCTTCCATATAAGCCGGAAGTTCTCCAGATAAAAAAACAACAGCATATATATCATCTTGAGGTAATTTTTTAAAATCCTCTTTATTTGTAATATCAATTTGATAATAATTTAAATTATATTTACTAAAAAAATTGGTTTTTCTTCTACTCACTGGTATTATTTCAAATTTACTTAAATCTATATTCTTTATACAATATTCTGTAAAATAAGCTCCTGTATTTCCTGTTGCCCCAAATATTAATATTTTTTTCATTTTTCCTCCTGTTTTATTAATGTATAATTTTCTAAAAATTCCTTTACTTTCTCTTTAGAATTAAACATCATTACATCAAGAATAGATAAATTAGGAATGAACTCATTAGTAAATTGTTTATATATTATTTCTTCTGTTTTTAAAAATTTAAGTTCTATTCCATTATTTTTAAACTCTTCAAAAGAATATAACTCTTGCCCTCCAATAGCATTATAATACTCTGTCGCTCCCATTTTTTTACATACACTTATTACTTTATCTTTTCCTCTTAAAGAATTGTCTTTTTCTAACTCTGAAGATAATAGTAACTCCGTTTTAATTTCTAAATAATTACATATCTTTTCTATAGAGTATTTTAAATATTTTGCTAAATTATCTTCTTCATTTTCTATAATTTCTTCTATTATAGGAAATACTCTATCAAAAAAAGGAGCTTTTTTATAACTTTCTTCTACAGTTTTTAACATTTTCTTCTTATAAATTTTATCCGTTGAAACTTCAACTTCATTTATTAACTTATTTGAACTAGCCCCATTTAATTTTATAGTGAAGTATTTAGCTTCCTTGTTAATTAAAATTCTATTTCTATTTATCCAACCACCTTTTATATAATTAACGTCATCATAAATTATATATTTATCTACTGCATTTAATAATTGCCAATATCCAATATATGGCAAAAAATATGGTTGCATTATTCCTAACTTCATTTTTATAATTTTCCCTTCTTTATTTTACTAAATATTAAATATCTTTTTACCTTTATATTTAATTTATCTATAGGTTTTAAAATCATATAAATATAATTTCCAACTATATTTCCTAATGATATTTCTTCTGAATAATTTTCTATTTCTATTTTCTCTTTTTTTAAACTTTTTATTAATTTATCTTCTATTCTTTTTATCAAGAAAAATCTTTTTATCCTTCCAAAATTATAGTACTCTGCTATTCCTTTTAATACTTTATACATTTCATAATATTTATATGAACTTTCTCTAGACGAAAAGGAAGTAGAAATTTTATTATTAGTTATAAATCTATACGCACCCATAGTTTGGTCTATTCTATAAAATTTTCCATTTCCTATTAATAAAGCAAATAATGGTAAATCTCCTATTATTTCACTTGAAAGTAATAACTTTTTTATTTTAATATTATTTTTATTATATATAAAAATATTTCTAAACAATACTGTTCCAGTCGGTATTCCACTACCAAATAAAAATAAAGAATCTAAATTTTTTATTTCTTGTATATCTGTTTTTTTTTCTCCTATTAACTTATTATTTTCATCAACTTTATAAGAATCTGTATAGCATAATATAACATTTTCATTCTTTTCTAAAATTTCTAATTGTTTTTGTAATTTATCTTTAGTTGTCCAAAAATCATCTCCTTCTAAAATAGCTATATAGTCTCCTTTTGCCTTCAATTTTAAATCCCATGAATTATTAAGTGCTCCTAAGTTTTTTTCTCTATTAAAAATTTTTATTCTTTTATCATCCAAATATTTTTCTAAAATTTTTTCTGTATTATCTGGTGATTTATCATTTCCTATTAATAATTCAAAATCAAAATCTCCTTCTTGCATCAGTACACTTTCTATCGCTTTTTCTATATATTTCTCATGATTATAAGTAATCATGAGAATACTAATTAATTTTTTCATCTTCACTCCTTCTAATAAACTCTAACCATTTATTTTTAATCACTTCAAAAGTATGTCTTTTTCCCATTTCAATAGAATTTTTTGAATAATATTCATAATTCTCATAAACTTTATAAACAGCTTCCACAAACTTATCCTCATCCCATTCTTTTTCTAATAATATTCCATTATTTTGTACTATATCTGGTGCCGATTCAAATGTATTTCTTAATATAATTGGTAGTCCTCTTGTCATTGCTTCAATATTAGTTATTCCATATCCCTCACGATCACTTGTCATTATAAAAATACTTGATTTATCTAAAACTTCTTTAATTTTTGTTGTTTTTCCTCTAAAAAATACTCTTTCCTCTAATCCTTCTTCTATAACTATCTGTTCTAACATCTCTTTATGAGGTCCATCTCCATAAATATCTAAAGTAAAATCTGGTAATTTTTTCATAGCCTTTATCGCCAAATCTATTCTTTTTTGATTATTTTCAATTCTGCTTATAATTATTAATTTTTTGTTTTTTATTTTTTCTTTATTTTCTAATAATTCTACTTCACAAGAATGTCTAATTGTAATTCCTTGATTTTTATTTAATTTAAAATGTTTAGTGTATAATAAAATTCCAAGAAGTTGCAACATAAATTTCCAATAAAAAA
>UQQO01000117.1 GCA_900543175.1 uncultured Fusobacterium sp. | reverse complement strand
ATACTATATAAAAGGGATAGAAAAATAAAAAAATATGGAGGACAGCAATGGAAAATTATAAGATTTTTTTAGAAAATTTAAGTTTAATTAGTAGGAAGTATAAAATAATTAATTCAACCAAGGAAACCTTTAATATTTTTTCTATCTTAAGAAATGAATATGATGAAGTTAATCTTCATTCAAAGTTTATAACTGAACTTTTAAAGGATAAGAATCATGGCAGAAAATTTATAGAACTGCTACTGCCTATTATAGGAGTAGAAAAAATTAATTATAAAAGAGTAAATATTTTTTCCGAATATTCAGTTAAAGATAATGGAAGAATAGATATTATTCTTAAATTTTTCCTAGAGGATAATAAAAAGGTTATAGTCATAGAAAATAAAATCTATGCTGATGACCAGTACCAACAGTTAAAAAGATATTATGATTCTATGTTGATGGAAGGTTATAAGTCTGAAGAAATAGAACTTGTATACTTAACTTTAGCAGGAGCAGAACCAAGTGAGGACAGTATAAAAGGACTTCCTGCTGCTGTAAGAGAAAACATGAGAATAATATCATATAAAGATGATATTATAACTTGGATAGAAGATTGTATAAAAGAAGTTGCACAAGTTCCAATTATAAGAGAAACACTTGTACAATATGAGAGCCTTTTAAAAAAGATTACAGGTAAAGGAGAAAGAATAATGACTGAAGAAATGAAAAATATGATTTTATCTAATAAAGATTATTTAGATATGGTGTATAAATTAACAGATGTTTTAGTAAAAATAAAGCAAGAGTTACAATTAAAGTTTTGGGAGAAATTAGAAGAAAAATTAAACAATTCTTTAAATCTTCAATTAGAGAAAAGACTTGAATATCCAAACCATCACTATTCTGAAAATTTAATTGAAAAATTTTATACAAACAGCAGAAATAATAGATTTTATGGACTTATGTATTTTATCAAAGATTTAGAAAATAGAGGAAAACTATATTTAAGAATAGAAGTTAGTGATAATCTATATTTTGGATTTAGAATAATAAATAATGAGGGGAACAGTACAACTAATAAAAAAGATGATTATTTGGAGAAAGAGTTATTAGATTTAAAATTTTCAAGAACTGATTGGTGGCTTGGTTGGAAGTATTTCTGTAGTTCTGAACTACAGAATCAATTCATAAATTTTAAAGAATTAGATAGTAATTTAGCCAATGTTTTAAGAGATAATAAGAAATTAGAAAGATTAACTTCAGAAATAGAAGAAGAACTTTTAGAAAAATTAACTATATTAAATCTTTTAAATCAATAAAGTTAAGATTTTTTATTCAATAGAAAAAATCCTTCCTAATCTTAAATATAGGAAGGATAATTTTTTTGATTTTTTAACTCTTTTCTTTTTAACAAACTATACAGCCACATTATAATACTACTTATCCAAACAGCTATCAATATTAAAATCATAGCTTCTTTATCATTTCCACTTTCAACTGCTGAATATATAGCTGTTGGAATAGTTTGAGTTTTATGAGGTATATTTCCTGCTACCATCAAAGTAGCTCCAAATTCCCCTAAGATTCTTCCCATTCCCAAGATGATTCCTGCTATAATTCCATTTTTTGACATTGGAAAGACAATATATCTAAACATTTGAAAATGATTTGTTCCCATTAAAATAGCCTCTTCTATATACTCTTTTTCAATAGAAGAGATAGCTAAGTTAATACTTTGATACACAATTGGAAGGGAAACAACAATTCCAGATATAATAGCTCCATAAAGAGAAAAAGTAACTCTTATATTACAGATTTCAAATAGAAATTTTCCAATTACCCCTTGAACTCCAAAAACTAAAAGGAGAAAATATCCAGTTACTGAAGGGGGTAAAAATAAAGGAAGAGTCACAAAGAACTCTAAAACTACTTTTAACTTTTGAGGTAGATAGCTTTTGATATAGAGAAGCAAAGTTGCTAAAAAAGTAGCTATGATAATTCCTATTGTTACAACAAATAGAGAATTTTTTATTGCAAAATACATATTACATCACAACAAAGCCATGTTTTTTAAATATTTCTTTCTTCTCTTTAAAAAACTCAAATAATTTTTTTACATCTTCTGAATTATTTAATATAGCTACTGAATATATCACTTTATCATATGAATTTTCTGGAAACTCCTCTATAACTATTGGATTTTTCATTCTATTTTTATCTGAATTATAGATTACTCCAAAATCGGCCTCTCCTATTTCAATATATTTAACTACTGCACTTACATCTTTAGCATATATAAGTTTTTCACTATTTAATGTATCTAAAATTTTAAGATTTTTAAAAGCTGTCAATGTATAGTTACCAACTGGAGCTGTATCTGGATTTCCTATTACTAGGTAAACATCACTGTTTCTCAATTCTTCAATTGAATCTATATTACTTTTACTAAATGGGCTTTTTACTAAAATCAGCGAGTTAGATAAAAAATCATAGGTATTTTCTTTTTTTACTATATTTTTATCTACTAAAATATTTACATTTTTTTGATCTGCTGATATAAAAAGATCCACAGGAACTCCTTTTTCAATCTGTGTTCTTAAAGTTCCAGATCCCCCTAAGTTTAAAAGAACTTTATCTTCATTTATCTTTTCATATTCAGGTAAAATCTCTTCTAAACAATTTTTTAAACTTGCAGCTGCACTTACAACAATCTCCTTTGAGAAAGCTGAAGTTGTTATTATTAAAGCTAGAATAAATACAATAAACTTTTTCATAATATCCTCTCCCTTATATATTTTTAATAAAATTTATCAAAACAATCTTTATTTCAAGATTTTTCATTGAAAATTATAACATAGTAGAAAAAAAGTATCAAATACTTTATCAGAGGTATTTGATACACTATTTCTTAATAATATTTAGTTTTTATTTGAAATTATTTTTTTATTTCTATCTTCTTTTTAAATAGTTCATATGATTTTTTAAACTGTTTTATAGCATAATTTTTTACATCTTCTTCATACTCTTTAAAAAATTTTAAAAACTCTTCCCCTTCTAAAGTTAACTCTGTTTTTCTATCTCTGCTTCCACCCTGTTTACGTTGTATCATCACAACATTTAATTGTTTCTCTATATTAGTGATAATCTCCCATGCCTTTCCTTTTGAAATTGCCATTTGTTTAGATGCCTTTTGAACAGAATGAAATTCTTTTATCAAGAAAAATAGTAGTTTTGCTCGTTCATCAAAGATACTAGAGCTTTTTTCAATACTTATTCTAATATAGGGGTAGAGAAAATCTTTATTTACCTCTTCTATATTTTTTTCTAAACAACTGATATTTGAAATACTCAAAAGAACTCCCTCAGCTTTTATTGGAAGAAATTCTTTTTTACAAGTACAACTTTTTATAGCTCCTCGCATTCCATCCTCTCCATTATAATTAAAAACTTTAGGAATAGCTTTACTGTTAATTAACAGAGGATGTTCATTTTTATTTTGATATTGAGGAATAACCATATCTGAGTCACTTTGAATCATTGCTTTTAAAGTATCTGGCATAAACATAGGTATTTGCAATGAAGTAAAAAATATTTTTTCACATTTATCTTTTAAAAATTGCAATCCAATTTTAATTGAGGAAAACCTATCTGTTGTTTCATAATTTTCGTTTTTAAGAAAGATAACTCCATAATTTGCTAGATGGTGCTCAATTTCCCAACTGTGATATCCTGTTATCACTACAATATTTCTAACACCAACTTGTTGAAAAGTGATAATTATTCTTCTAATTAAAGAGAGGTTTCCAATTTCAAAAAATGGTGAGATAGTATGATCTTCATTGAAATTTTTTTCTGCAATTATAATTGCTCCAATTGAGGAAGATGAACTACTAAAATTTTCTATATTTTTTAAAACTTTATCATTTTTTTCTATGGGATTTTTAAATCTAGCATCTAGAGGTTTAGAAACATTATCTGGAATTATCCAAGCATGCCCTATTTTTAATGCTGTTGGAATACGTCCACTACGACATAAAACTTGAACTCTTCTTGGAGAGATTCCCCATTTCTCTGCAATTTCAGCAACAGTTAAATATCTCATTGTATCTCCTTTAATTAATATAATTATTTATATTATATTCGCTTTAACGAATATAATCAATTGTTATACTAAATAAAGTTAAATATTTTTTAATGATAAGAGAGATAAAAAATCTATAAATATTAAAAAGAGTCTAGTGAATCAATGAAAAAATCATTAATTTACAATAGACTCTTTTATTTTAATATTCAATACCAGCTTTTTTATAAAGCTCAATAAGATGTCCTAAAGGTCCTACCCCTTTACCAAGAGGAAAGGAATTTCTTATAGCTTCAGTAATATACTCTTTAGAAAGTTTTATACTCTCTTCAACAGAATACCCTTTTCCAATAAAAGATGCAATAGCAGAAGAAAGGGTACAACCAGTACCATGAGTATGTTTTGTAGAGATTCTCACCTCTGGGAATTTTAAAATTTCTCCATTTTCTAATAATAGAATATCTGTGCAATCATCTTCTCTATGTCCACCTTTAACTAAAATATTTTTAGCACCTAGAGATTGAATCTTTTTTCCAGCTTCTATCATATCCTTTTCATTTTTTATCTCCATATTAGCTAAAACTTCAGCTTCAGGAATATTAGGGGTAACAACAGTCCCCAGAGCTATAAGTTTTTTTAGATCTTCCATGCCCTCATCTTGTAAAAGTTTATATCTATTTTTAGAAAGCATAACAGTATCTATAACAATATTTTTGCAACTATATTTTTTTAAAGTTGAAAGAATAGTTTTTATAACTGTACTACTAGAGAGCATACCTATTTTTATAGCATCAACTTCAATATCATCAAAAATTGCTTCTAATTGCATTCTGATCATATCTTCAGAAACCTCTTGAACAGCATGAACCCCCATACTATTTTGAGCAGTTATAGCAGTGATTACACTCATACCATAGACACCTAAAGCACTCATTGTCTTTAAGTCAGCTTGAATACCTGCTCCACCACAACTGTCAGAACCTGCAATAGTTAAAATATTTTTCATAAAATATTTCCTCCAGTATTATCCTATTTTAATCATATAATTTCCATTGTAATGTATCTCATCAACTACTATATCCTCATGTATAGGTCTTTCAGGGTTAAAACTTCCATTTTTTCTAAAAAAAGCATTTATATTATCAACGTCATTAGGAGTAAGAAAAAATATCATTACACAGCTCATTGGTTCGAAAAATCTATATCTCTCTTCAGGAACTGGTTTTTCTCTCTCCCAAACCTCACAAAATCTTTTAAAATTTTCCATTATTACCTCCTAAAAATTCTCCTTTAATTTTAAAACAACTGGACAGTGATCAGATCCTAAAGTATCTTTATGTATCTCTGCATCTTCTAAGTAATCTTTTAATCTTTCAGAAACAACAAAATAATCTATTCTCCACCCTGCGTTGTTTTTTCTAGCATTAAATCTATAAGACCACCAAGAGTAAGATCCAGTTAATTCAGGATAAAAATATCTAAAAGTGTCTATAAATCCACTTTCTAAAAGTTTACTCATTTTTTCTCTCTCTTCATCAGAGAAACCAGCATTTTTTCTATTTGTTTTAGGATTTTTTAGATCTATCTCTTGATGAGCAACATTTAGATCTCCACAAACAATAACAGGTTTTATCTCATTTAATTTTAGAAGATAAGCTCTAAAATCATCTTCCCATTTCATTCTATAATCTAATCTAGCAAGAGCTTCTTGAGAGTTTGGAGTATAAACTGTAATCATAAAAAATTTTTCAAATTCCAATGTTATAACTCTTCCCTCTTTATCATGTTCCTCTATTCCTAATCCATAAGTAACAGATATAGGCTCTTTTTTAGTGAAAATAGCTGTTCCAGAGTAACCTTTTTTTTCAGCATAATTCCAATATTGATGATATCCATTAAGTTCAAGATCAATTTGTCCAGCTTGTAATTTAGTTTCTTGTAAGCAAAATATATCTGCATCTTCTTGATTAAAATAATCTAAGAAACCTTTTTGTACAGCAGCTCTCAATCCATTTACATTCCATGAAATTAGTTTCATATACTTCTCCTTTTTTTATTTAATTCTTTTAAATTATACCATAAATATGATTTTTTTTAAATTGTAGATAAACTATAACTTATCATTCTAATTTATATTAAGTTATTTTCGTTTTCCCTAATATCAGCTAAATGTAATTTGGAGAAGAATATTAGAGAGAGTTACGAAATC
>UQQO01000116.1 GCA_900543175.1 uncultured Fusobacterium sp. | reverse complement strand
GATACATTTTAAAAGAAATTTGTTATAATATATAAAATCACTGAAAAGAGGTTAGAGAGATGAAAAAGAAAATATTAATTATAGAAGATGAAATAGATTTGATTAAAGTTTTAAAGGATACATTTGAAAAGGAGAATTTTCAAGTGTTTTGTGCAGAAGATGGAGAAGAGGGAATAGAAAAATTTTATGAAAAAAATCCTGATCTTATTTTATTAGATATAAATATGCCTAAAAAAAATGGCTGGGAAGTTTGTAAAGAGGTAAGAGAGCAGTCAAATATTCCAATTGTAATGATGACTGCAAGAGATTCAGAGATAGATGAACTAAAGGGATTAAATATTGGAGCTGATGATTATATAACAAAACCTTTTAGCTTAAAAGTATTAGTTGTAAAGGTAAAAAAAATATTAAAGATTGATGAAAATAGTAGTTATAAGATAGGTGGGATCTATTTTGATTTTAAAAGTGGAGAGTTAAAAATAGATAATGAAGATATAGAGCTTACAAGAAGAGAGATACAGTTTTTAGAGTATGTTATAAAAAATAAGGGGATTATATTTAGTAGAGAACAGCTTTTAAATGAGGTATGGGGCTTTGATTTTGAAGGTGATGATAGAGTAGTAGATACCTTAGTTAAAAGGGTTAGAAAGAAATTAGGAGCTTATAGTGAGATGGTTAAAACAGTGAGAGGAATGGGATATATATTTGATGAGATTAAAAATTAATTTTTTTCAAAAAATATTTATATTTTCAGTGGCAATAGTAATTTTTACAGTTTCAATAGGATATATTTTAAATATATTTTTTTTAGATGATTTTTATCTTTATAGAAAAAAAGAGAATATGTTAAAAGTTGCTGAAAAGGCTAAGATATTAATTGCTGAAAGGCGTAGAGATGAGTTAGATGAGTATAAAGAGGATTTAAGAGATAAAGAGGGAATAGATATAGCTATATTAAGAGAGCATAAACAGCATATGAGAAGGAGAGAAGAGGAGAATATAAAGGAAGGATTTAATATAGCAACTGTAACTAAGGCTAAGATTAAACTTTTAATTTATAGTGAAAAACTGCCAGATGGAAGAAATCTTACATTGAGAACCTCTTTATCAGTAATGAACTCTCATAAACATGAGTTGAGTATTTTTAATGTATTGACAACAGTTGTCTCAGTGATGTTAAGTATGTTAGTGGGAAGAGTATTTTCTAAAAAAATAACTATGAATATTGAAAAGTTAAACAGTGTTACAAGAAAAATATCTGTATTGGATTTCTCAGAAAAAACAGATGTTCATACTGGAGATGAGATAGAGGAGTTAAGTAAAAATATAGATATTATGTCTAATAACCTAAATCTATCAATTGAAAATTTAAAGTCTTTTGCCTCAAATGCTTCCCATGAACTTAGAACTCCGATAACAGTTATAAGCACCCATGCTCAAGCTCTTGCTAACGGAATAGTAAAAGAGGAACAGGAGCAGAGGAAATATTATAAGGTTATATTGAAAGAGAGTTCATATATGAATGATTTAGTAGGAAATTTATTGACAATTTCTAGACTCTCTTCCCCTGGAATAAAATTGGATATGAAAGATGTAAGCTTTAAGGAGATTTTAAAGGATAGTATAGAAAAATATGAGATTTTAGAGCTTGAAAAAGATATTGAATGGGATATAGCTATTTCAGATATATCTATAAAATGTGATGAAAAGATTTTTAGAATAGCTATTGATAATTTAGTTCACAATGCCTTAAAATATTCTAAAAGTGAAGATGTTATAAAAGTATATATACAAGATAATAAACTGTTTATTGAAAATAGTATAAAAGGCAAACTAGATAGTGTTGATAATCTATGGGAACCATTTACAAGAGGAGAGAATGCAAAGGAAGAGAAGATAGATGGAAATGGATTGGGATTATCAATAGTAAAAAAAATAATGGAGTTAAACAAAATAGATTTTGGTATATCAATTGAAGATAAAAAGTTCAAATTCTTTTTTGACATATTCAGGTCATAAAATTATGTTATTCTTTTATTACAAAGAGGAAGATAATAAAATAAAAGAGTAAATAATGGAGGGATAAAATATGAAAAAAATGACATTAATAGGGATTATGCTATTTGTAGTAGGAGCAACATCTTTTGCTAGACCACACCACCATAATTATAATAACTGTGACTATGCACCATGTGGAGCATCATACCATCACAATTGTGTAGTTGATCAAAATAGACCAAGAGCACCGAGAAGAGATCCACAATTAGGAGGACCAAAAGAAATAGTTAGAAGAGATCCAGAAGCTGAAAGAGCAAGACTTGTAATTGATGAAAAAAGATTGGAAATTAGAAAAGAGTTAATAAAAGAAACTCCAGACTGGAAAAAAATTGAAAGAATAAACAGTGAAATTGCAACTGAACAAACAAAAGAGAGAACAGCTAATATGAGAAGTAGATTTGAAGCTAGAAAAAATATTGAGCAACAACTTCAAAAAAATAATTAGTTAGATTAGTCAGTACCTATAAATTTATAGGTACTGATTTTTAAATTACTAAACTATAATTTATCATTCTAATTTACGTTTACAAAACTTATAATTTTTAACATCAATTTGACTCCATGTCAGTGAATAAAGAATCCCTACGGCTCATTCCGTTGAAAATGCAAAACTCGCTTCGCTCAAACACGTTGCATTTTCTTAACTTCATTTCACTGAGGGCTTCTAATATTCACTTCCAAATTACGTCAACTTGATGTTAGGAAGAATTTATTTTTTAAAATCATCACTTTATCAAATATCAGCTAAAATGGAATTTCCAAAAGTAAAGGAGTGCAAACGACTATTACTTTTGAGATACAGGCGAAGATTTATCGGAGTCCTGTAAACATCAATGAAAGGAGAGTCACGAAATCTGACGCTAAAAATTCCGACGTGTTTGAGACGAAGTCGAGTTTTGGAATTTTAGTCAGATGAGTATTACTCTCTCTTTATTCTTTGACATGGAATTTAGCTGATATTTAAAATATAAGTTTTGATAACTTAACTTGACTAATAATCGCAAATAACAAAAGTACTTTGCTGTAAAACTAACGATATATTAGAGGACCTAGCTTAGCTAGATAAATTATAGTTTATAATGAACATATAATAAAAAAAGCTACACCTTATAGCTATAAAGTGTAGCTCAATAGATTAGTTTAATGAGTTGATAAGTTCAACAACATAGTTATAAACTCTTTCTGTAGAGTCTATTTCAAGATATTCACTAGGAGTATGTACATCTCTTAAATTTGGTCCAACACTGATAAAATCAATATCAGGATAGTTTTGTGAGATAGCTCCACACTCAAGTCCAGCATGAATAACTTCAACTTTCATATCTTTATTGTAAAGTTTTTTGTAAACTTCTAAAGCCTTTTCTCTCAATTTAGATTCAGCTCTAAATTTCCATTCTGGGTAACCAGCTGAAAATTCAAATGAAGCATTGTTTTCTTTTAAAATAGAAGCAATTTTATCTTTTAACTCATTAAGAACTTCAGGATCAGAACTTCTTAATGATACAATAATATTGATATTTTCATCTAATGTTTTAACTATTGCTAAGTTATCTGAAGATTCAACAATCTCAGGATACTCTTTCATCCAAGTGTTAACCCCAGTAGGAATCTCTTCAATAGTTTTTATATAACTATCAAGAGTTTTCTTAGAAAGAACAGAAACTTCTTTAGCAGTTGTAGCTTCTAAAGTAAAACTCATTTCAGATTCAAAAGATACATATTTCGCTTTTACTTCATCAACAACTTTAGTTGTTATATCTTTAATATCTTTTGAAGAAGCTAAAATAACTTTTCCAGATCTAGGAATAGCATTGTCTTTACTTCCACCAAAAACTTCTACAAGGCTATAATCAGTTAAAGTTTTTAAATTGTGAAGAACTTCTGCTAAAATCTTATTTGCATTTCCTCTTTTTTGATTAATTTCAACTCCAGAGTGTCCACCTTGTAATTTTTCAAGAGAAAGAGTGTATAGGTTAACATCTGTTAAAGTTTCTTTTTCTATTGGAAGAAGAATATCAATTTCAACTCCCCCAGCAGAACCAACAGTAATCACTCCCTCATCTTCAGAGTCAATATTAATTAACATCTTTCCTTTTAAAATATTTGGCTCAAGAGATAAAGCTCCATTTAAGTCTATCTCTTCAGAAGTAGTAGCAAGAAGCTCAATAGTTCCACATTTGATAGATTCATCTTCTAAAATTGCCATTCCCATAGCAATAGCAATTCCATTATCTCCACCAAGAGTAGTTTTATTAGCCTTTAATCTATTTCCATCTATTATTAGATCAATAGGGTCTTTTCTAAAATCGTGGTTACTATCACTTTCTTTTTCGCATACCATGTCCATATGCCCTTGAATAACTATTCCAGGAGTATTTTCATATCCAGGAGTAGCCTTTCTTCTAAGAACAACATTATAGTATTTATCTTGATAAGTTTCTAAATTAAGTTTTTTACCAAATTCAACTAGATAATCACTGATAGCTTTTTCATGGTATGATTCTCTAGGAATTTTAGAAATCTCTTCAAAATGATAAAAAACTCTTTCTGGTTTTACGCCAACTAATTTTCTCATAAATATCACCTCTTATCTATTATAGCATAGTTCCAATTATAAGAGCTACAATAGAATAGATTCCCATAATAATCATAAGAGGCATAATATATTTTAACCACTTGTTAAATGTAGTTTCAGCCATTTCAAGTGTAACAAGAATAAGTCCTGTTGGAGTAATAAATGACATTAATCCTTGTCCCCAGTTATAAGCGTTGATTACAACCTCTCTTGATAGACCAACACTGTCAGCAAGTGGAGCCATGATAGGCATTGTAAGAACTGCAAGTCCTGAAGATGAAGGAATAAAGAATCCTAAGAATGAGAATACTGCAAGTTGAGCAACAGCAAACAGACTTCCACTCATTCCTGTGATCATATTGATAGAGTAGTTTAATAGTGTGTCAGAGATCATTCCATTGTCCATAACTATATTGATAGCTCTAGCAAGTCCAATAGTAAGAACTACTCCTATAAGATCAGCTGCTCCAGCAACAAATGTATTAACAGCATCTTTTTCAGATAGTCCAGAAAGTACCATTATAATAATAGCAACTCCTAAGAATAGAGCAGACATCTCTTCGAACCACCAACCACCAACAGCAACTCCCCAAACTAAGATTAAGAAAGCAACTGTAAATACTAAGAATATTAGTTTTCTTCTTAAAGTAAACTCTATAACTTTATCAGGATCGTAATCTTTTAAGAAACGCTCTCTAATTCTTTCGCTTTCATCATAAACAAGAGAGTTTTTAGGGTCTTGATTTACTTTTTTAGCATACCAATACATATAAGCTAAAGTAATTATAGAACCAATAATTAAAACTACTATTCTAAATTTTAATCCACTAGTGAAGTTAATTCCAGCAGCGTTTGAAGCTATAACAACTGAGAATGGGTTTACTGTTGAGAACATAGTTCCTATTGAAGATCCCATATAGATAGCAGCAATACAAGTTATTGCATCAAACCCACTGATAAGGAAGATAGGCATCAATATAGGATAGAAAGCTATAGTTTCTTCAGCAAGTCCAAATGTAGTTCCACCAAGTGTAGTAAGGGCAAAAACAAGAACTACTAGAATAAACTCTTTACCCTTTGTTTTTTTAGATAGTGCACCTATACCTGCATCAAATGCACCAACTTTATTAACAAGACCGATAATACCACCAAGAATTAAAACGAAAATCATAATATCAACGGAATCCATAACCCCAATTATTGGAGATTTAATAACATCTACAACACCTTGTGGTTGTTGTTCAATTTGAACATATGTTCCAGGAATAGCAATAGGTTTTTTGATAGTTCCATCTTCAAATTTAGAAAGATCTAGTTGAATATGAAGATCATTAAGAACCTCTTGTGTAGCTGGGATAGCTTTTGTTTCATCATTGTGATCTGTTATAATGAAATCTCTAGTTGATTCATCGTAAGTTAATCTAGAAAATTTTCCAGAAGGAACGATGTAAGTAAGAATTGCAGCTAAGATCAAGATGATAAAAAGTACTGTAAATGCCGTAGGGAATTCACGTTTTTTCTTTTGACTCAAAATAATCACTCCTCATATAATATTTTTTATATAACATAAACTAGTTAGTTTGTACTTCTGTAATAAAATATGTTATTTTGAATACAAACTGATAGTTTTGTACTAAAAAATGTACAATTATAATATAAGACAAATTTTAATCTCTGTCAAGAGAAAAAGTATTAATATTCCTACAAACAAAAAGGAATATTAGTAAAATTTGTAGTTGAAAATAAAAAAGAGCTTTATGGAAAGATTAACAAAAAGCTCTACTAAAATAAAAATATTTTCCATGTAAAACTAAAAGAATATTGCAAAAGGTCTATCAATATTGAATATTATATCATAAAAATAAAAATTTAAAAAATAAAAACTTTTGTCTACCTCTTGGGGTAGTGTCTACCTGTTATCTCTTCCTCTTTCTTTTAT
>UQQO01000115.1 GCA_900543175.1 uncultured Fusobacterium sp. | reverse complement strand
AAAATATAGAAATAATGGTAAGAAAATACCACCTGATAGAAAGTTACCTATTGAAGTAGGTAGAAAATGGTTGATAAATATATCTGCTAAAGAGAAATTTTCTGGAGAAAGAATCTTTCCAACAGCTATAATAAACATATTTGCCACAACATGTTGATAACCACTAAGAACAAAAAGCATCACAGGAAACCAACAACCTAAAATTTTACCAGTAGCATCATTAGAACCCATAGCCATAATAATTCCCATAACTACAAGAATATTACAGAAAAATCCACTGGCAACACATTGTGAAAAAGAAAGATTAATTTTTGAAAGTCCAGTATCTAAAAAAATCTTTTGAATAATAGGAGAACTAAAAGCTCCAGCATAGAAAGCTAAATATGCAGTGAAAAAACTTCCTAAAAGGTTTCCTATCCATACAATAATAAGATTTTTTACTAAATTTATAAATTTAAGCTCTTTTGAAAGAAATGCAAGAGAAAGTAAACTGTTTCCAGTAAAAAGAGATGAACCTGTGAAAACACAAAGCATAAGTCCAATAGGAAAGATACAAGCACCAATGAATTTTGAAAAGCCAACATCAAAGGTTTGAGCGAGAGTTTGTGAAGCAGTAGTGTTACCAATAGCAGCAAGAGCAATAAACATACCTGCTACAAATCCAGAAACAAGAGTTTTTATAATATTTTTTTCATTTCCACGAGCAACTCCCATAGAGATAATAGCAGAAGTTATTTCTGGCGGACTTAAAAAAGATTTTGACATATGAACCTCCTAAAAAATTTAATAAAAAAAGCCGAACTTCTAGGCTAGTTGCCCAGACGGTCGGCATTGTAGTCGTTATACTTCCTGTGGTAATCTCCACCTTTTCCGTCAGTTATATAACAATTGAATATTAACATAAATTTTTTTATTTGTCAATAAAGGGAGAAGTTGAGGTTTAACTGTATTTTGATATAGAAAAAAATTTCTTTTAATGAAATACAACATATTGTATTGAAATTTAAAATTAAATATTTTTTTCGTTCCTTTACCTCTTTTTTTTTCCACCAATTCAAGGTATAATATTATTAACAATACATACTAATGGGAGGGGTTAAAATGTTAAGATTATTTATGATTATGTTACTAACAACTGTCACAGCTTTAGGGGGCGAACTTATAAAGATAGATAATCTTATATTTGAAGAAGTCCCAATAAAAAGAGAGTTCAAAGATTACAAAGTAGGAAGGGTATTGGATGGAGATAAACGATATATAGGATTGTATGGAATTATTAATAAAGACAATCAATTAATAACTAAACCAAATAATATGTTAGTTTCTATTCAAAAAGATTATGTATATTTAGTTGATATAAATTATAAAGAGGGGATTTTATCAAAAGATGGAAAATGGATTGGTAAAATGGGAGAGTTTAAATATAAGAATAAAGAGTCTCAAATGTATACAGAACTTGGAGATAAAAAATCAGACAAATATCTAATAATCTATAAAGTTGAAAATAAAAAATATAAATATGGCTATTTGAACTTTGATGGTGAGGTTCAAGTGCCTATGATATATGATGATGTTAGAGATTTTTCAGAGGGATTTGCTTTAGTTAGAAAAGGAAATAGATGGGGTTATATAAATGAAGAGGGGAAACCAATAACAGAATTTAAGTTTTTAGATGGTAGACCATTTAAAAATGGTGAAGCTTATGTGAGAGAGAACTCTTCTAGATATTATATAGACATAAATGGAGAAAAAAAGGTTTTCAAGAGCTTTTGCAGTAGTATAAAAAATATAGTTGTTGATTTTCTGTATGATACAAGAAGAAAAGTTGGTTCAATATGGAATAGTAATATTAAAGAGAAAAAAAGTATAGATTTATAAACATCATTGGGGCAGTATAAAAAGGAGATGACAAGATGGATTTTTTAGCAACAATTACTGCACTTGAGAATGAAAATGGGAAAAAGATATTTGAGGTAATGGTAAATGACACAGTTTCTCTCTGTGTTAGGGTTTTAGTTTTTATTTTAATATTTTATATAGGAAAAAAACTTATTAATATTGTTTTAACCTATGTAGATCTAATGTCCAAAGATAGATTTGATGTAGGTGCAAGACAATTTAGTAAATCTTTTATAAAATTAGGAATGTACATAATTTTATTCTTAGTTGGATTGCTTGTTTTTGGATTTAAAGAACAATCTATCATAACTATGATAAGTGCTGTGGGACTAGGTGTAGGAATATCTTTAAAGGGATTTCTTTCAAATATTGCAGGAGGAGTAGTTATTCTATTTACTAAACCTTTTACTGTTGGAGAGTATATTGAGGTAAATGGAGCTTTTGGTGAGGTGTATAAAATTGATGTATTCTCTACTCATATTAATACATTGGATAGTAAAAGAGTAATTATTCCAAATAATGTTATGTTAAATAGTAATGTAATCAATCATGATGCTAATGAGTATCGTAGAATAAAACTTGAAATTCCTGTTTCATATGAGTGTGATCAAAAGAGAGCAGTTGAAGTTCTTGAAAATATTAGCAAAACATATGAGGGATTAGAGCATGATAGAAAACCTTTTATAAATATTATGGCTTATGGAGATTCTTCAGTAAATATATACTTTATAGTTTGGACAAAGAGAGAGGGATATTATAGAACTAGAGGAAATCTAATAGCACATATTATAGAGGTATTTAATAAAGAAAATATTGAGATTCCATATAATAAATTGGATGTTAACATAAAAAATTGTAGAGGTGATTAAAATTTCAAATAAATTTATAAAATTAGGAAAAGATTATCTGTTTATGACACTAGGGTGTTTTATCTATGCCTTTGCAGTGAATTACTTTTATGTAAGTAATCATTTAGCAGAGGGAGGAGTTACAGGGATAGCTCTTATTATATACTATCTTTTTAAAACTCCTGTGGGAATAACTTATTTTGTTGTAAATATTCCACTTTTAATATTAGGGTGGAAGATGTTAGGAAAAGATTTTATTATAAAAACTTTGTATGGAACTGTTATGATGTCAGTTGCTTTAGGGCTTACTGAGGGGATGAATGGAGCTACTTCAGATACAATTTTAGCGTCTCTTTATGGAGGATTCATAGGAGGTATAGGTTTAGGACTTATATTTTTATGTGGAGGTTCTACTGGGGGAACTGATATAGTAGCTAGAATTATGTCAAAATATAGAGGTATTCCTGTGGGAAAGGCTATGTTAATACTAGATGTAATTGTACTTTCAGCAGTGGCTTTTCTATTTGGAAAGGAAGTGTTTATGTACACTCTTATAGCAGCAGTAGTTTTAACTAAAACTATTGACTTTGTTCAAGAGGGTATGGACAAGGCAAAAGCTGTTACAATAATCTCTAAGAAATCAGATCTTTTAAAAGAGGAGTTAATGAAGGAAACAGAGAGAGGAGTAACCATTTTAAATGGAATGGGAGCTTATACGGATAGTAATTTAAACATTATCTATTGTGTTGTAAGTAAATATCAAATAATAAAGGTAAAGAGAATAGTAAAAGAGATAGATCCACATGCTTTTTTAACAATAACAGATGTTTCTGAGGTTTTAGGAGAAGGGTTTAAAAATATAAAAGATGAGTAATTTAGTTAAAAACTAAACTTCTTTAAAAAGGAGGAAATATTTATGTTAGATAAATTAGAGATAATAAAAGCATTAGTTGATACAGATCCAAAAGAGGCAATAGAGGAGATTTTAAAAATAGATGAAGAGGATAGAGGTTATGAGATAATCTCTGAATGGGGAAGAGCTGAAAACAATCTTGGAAATTATGAGAGAGCTTTAGAACTTTTTATGTCTATTAAGGAAGAGGGAGAAAAAGATGAAAAATGGAACTATAGAGTTGGTTATGCTTATAGTGGACTAGAAAAGTATGAGGAAGCAAATAAGTTTTTAATGAAAGCTTTAGAGATAAATTCTAACTATCCTTGGCCCTATTTTGAATTAGGTTGGAATTTGAAAAAACTAGGTAGAGAAGATGAAGCATTAGATTATTTAGAAAAGATGTTAAAGTTTGAGCCTAATGATGTAAATACTTTTTTAACAATGGGAGATATCTATTTTGAAAGATCACAATTTGATAAAAGTTTAGAATGTTATTTAAAAGTTGAAGAGCTAGGAGAAAAGGACTTTGTACTAAATTTAAATATTGGTTTCTGTATGAATGAAGTTGGAAGAAGTGAAGAAGCTTTGAAATATTATCTTAAAGCATTGGAAGAAGCATCTGATAACTCACTTCTTATTTCACAAATAGGGGTAACATATGGAGCTCTTGGGGATTTAGAAGAGGGAATAAAATTTTTAAAAAGAGCTTATGAAATGGGAAGAGATGATGTGTGGTTAAACTCTGAATTAGGTTGGCAGCTTTCAAAAAATGGGAAATATGAGGAAGCTATTAAACATTTTAAAAGAGCTGAGGAGTTAGGAAGAAAAGATTCTTGGTTATATAATCAAATGGCTTGGAACTTAGGAGTTTTAAACAGATATGATGAAGAGTTAGAGTATCTTGAAAAATCAAAGGAATTTAGTAACAATAACGATGTTTGGCTTGAATCTGAATTTGGTTGGACTTTAAGAAATAAAGGAGACTCTAAAAAAGCTATTGAACATCTTGAAAAAGCTATAAGTTTAGGAAGAGATGATATTTGGTTATATTCTGAACTAGGTTGGAACCTTGATGTAGTTGGAAAAACAGAAGAGGGAGAAAAATATCTTCAAAAAGCTGTTGAACTAGGAAGAAAAGATGACTGGATATATTCAGAAATTGGATATAGTAGATTGAGAAATAATAAGGCTGAAGAGGGAATTGAGTATTTTTTAAAAGCTAAAGAGTTAGGCAGAGATGATGCTTGGTTAAATTCTGAGTTAGCATGGGCTTATGATGAGTTAGGAAATTATAAAGAGGGGATAAAATATCTTCAAAGAGCTGAAGAGTTAGGAAGAGATGATACTTGGTTAAACTCTGAATATGGTATAGCCTTAGGAAGAACAGGAAAGAATGAGTTAGCTTTAGAAAAACTTTTTAAAGCAGTTGAGCAAGGAAGAAAAGATGATTGGATATATTCTGAGATAGCTTATAACTATGGTAGATTAAATATGCCAAAAGAAGCTTTAGAGTATCTTGAAAAATCTGAAAAATTAGGAAGGGATGATATTTGGCTGTACTCTGAAAAAGGTTGGAATTTAAATGAGTTAGGAAATTATAGAGAAGCTCTTCTATATTTTAAAAAGGTTATTGAGATGGGAAGAGAAGATGAATGGATATATTCACAATATGCTTGGACTTTAGAAAAACTAAATAAAGAAGAGGAAGCTATAGAAAATTATAAAAAAGCTTTAACTTATAATAAATATGATTCTTGGATACTTTATCATTTGGGAATTTGTCTAAGAAAAGTAGGAAGTTTTATTGAAGCAATTAAATATATGAAGAAAGCTTCAGAAAAAGGAGAGCTAAATGGCTGGGTAGATTTAGAGTTAGCATGGAATTTTGCTGAAATTGGTGAAAAGGAAGCTGATAAAGGTTACCTAGCAAATGTTGAAAAATATCTTAATATTAATGACGAGGGAGTGAGCAGAGATTATAAAATAGTAAAAGCTCAAATAGAGTCACTTCCAACACTGTTAGCTTAAAATAATAGAGTTGTTGTAAATTGATGGTTTTAACTGTTGATTTTCTACAACTCTTTTTATTTTGTCTAAATATAATTTTTATTGAAAGTACTTTTAAAATCAATATAAAAGTGCTATTATAAATAGAAAAAATAATTGAGTGGTGATAAAAATGATAGGGACAATAACAAATGTAACTGCTATAATTTTAGGAACATTAATAGGAAGTTTATTTAGAAAGGGGATAAAACCAGAATATCATGGGGCTATGTTGAATGCTATGGGACTTGCTGCAACTGCATTAGGAATTAATACTGTTGTAGGGAATATGCCTAAAAGTCAATATCCTGTATTATTTATTATAAGTCTTGCTATTGGAACTCTTGTAGGAACTATTATAGGGATAGATGAAAAATTCCAAAACTTAATGAAAAATTATTCTAAAAGTGGATTAGGGCAAGGATTATCAACAGCTATTTTACTATTTTGTATAGGGACATTATCAATTCTTGGACCAATAGAAGCAGCAATTAATAAAAATTATACATTTCTTTTTACAAATGCAACTTTAGATTTTGTAACATCTATTGTTCTTGCTTCAACTTATGGAATAGGAATAGCAATAGCAGCTGGGGTACTTTTTCTTTGGCAAGGAAGTATCTATCTTTTTGCTGGTTATCTTTCAGAGTTTATCTCTCCAAAACTTCTTACAGAGATTTCTATAATAGGGGGAGTATTAATTAGCAGTTCGGGAATAGCTATATTAGAGATAAAAAATTGTAAGACATTAAATATGTTACCAGCACTTTTAGTTCCAGTTATTTTCTTTTTAATAAAGAATTTTATTTAAAAATATAAACTATAAAAAAAATTAAATAAAATTTTAAAAAAGTTGTTGACAGAAAATATTATTTGTGGTAATATAAATCT
>UQQO01000114.1 GCA_900543175.1 uncultured Fusobacterium sp. | reverse complement strand
GTTGCATTTTCTTAACTGCATTTCGCTGAGGGCTTCTAATATTCACTTCCAAATTGCGTCAACTTGATGTTAAGGATAATAATATTTTTACTTTTTATTAAAACGATAAATTATAGTTTATATAAAAAATAACCCTGTAAAAAACTTACAAGGTTATTTTCAAAGAAAATATAATTTTTATTTTTTCATTGCCTCTTCAATCTCATTAAAGTATTTAGGCATTTTCTCTCCTAATCTTCTAGCACCATCTTTAGTGATAACAAAATCTCCTTCATATCTCATTCCACCAAAGTCAGCATACTCTTCAATCTTATCATAGTTTAAAAACTCTTGGAATTTTCCTTCTGCTTTCCATCTTTTAGCTAGTTCAGGAATAAAATAGATTCCAGGCTCAATAGTGAAAACATACCCCTCTTTTAACTCTCTAGCAAGTCTTAATGATTTTAAACCAAACTGCATATCTCTAGGGAAGCTTTCATAACCAACTAAATCCTCACCTAAATTTTCCATATCATGTACATCAAGTCCTAACATGTGTCCTAGTCCATGAGGGAAGAAAAGAGCATGAGCCCCAGCTTTTACAGCCTTTTCAGCATCTCCCTTCATAAGTCCTCTTTTAATCATCCCTTCTGCTAAAACTTTAGATATAGCTAGATGAACATCTTTATAGTTAACTCCTGGTTTTACCATAGATTCTGCTTTTTCAAACATCTCTATTAAAAGTGAGTAGATATCTTTTTGTCTATCACTAAATTTTCCACTAACAGGGAAAGATGTTGTCATATCTCCACAATATCCCTCTCTATTTCTTGCTCCACAATCTAATACAATTATATCTCCATCTTCCACTGTGTTATCATAACCATGATTATGTAAAATATGCCCATTCTTAGTAAAGATAGTGTGGAAAGATAGATCACCATAATATTTTTTTGCTATAGATTCTAGAACTGCCACAACTTCATACTCTTTCATTCCAGCTTTAACTGTTTTCATTGCAGTAAGTTGCATCTTTCTAGTGATATTTACTGCATTTTCAATTTGCTCAATCTCCTTTTGAGATTTTGTATTTCTCTGTTCAATTACAGCTTTTACAAAGTCATAAGAGATGTACTCATCATATTCAAATGGGCTTATCTCTAAAGCTTTACATACTCTTAATTTATTATCTCCTCTATATTGAGGTAAAATATGGAATCTTCCTCTTCTCTCCTTACAATTTTTAATAAAGTTATCAAAATCCTTCATTTCAACAAAATTATTTACACCAACTTCATTAGCAAAAGTTTTTAAAAGTTTTTGTTCTCCACTCCAAACAATATCATCTAGGGTAAAATCTGTTCCAAAAATATATTCTTTATTTTTATCAATGTCTATTATTCCAATAAGATTTGGTACATCCATACCAAAATAATAACGAAAAGTTGAATCTTGTACAAAAGGGTAGCACTCATCTTTATAGCTTCTTGGTGCTTCCTCATTTCCATTTATAATAACGATACCCTTCATAAGCTTTTCTTTTAAAACTCTTCTTCTTTCAATGTAAACTTCTTTTTCAAACATTTTTTCTCCTTAAACTATTATCCCTCTATTAAATTAACACCATATCTTACACCAAGAGATCCTCTCTTAATGTTGATATTCATACTCTTTTTACCAAGAAACTTATCATAAACCTCTTTTTCAACAAGAAATTTTACCTCTTCTCCATTTACATCTAAAAAAGCATAGTAAAAGTTGATATAATACTTGCTTCCAGGCTTTTTAAAATATTTTTTCTGATCAACTACCATTTTAATAATAGGATATTCCTTTTGTTCCCCTTTGCTCCCTAATCTATTTATAAAGAATTTTATTCTAACATAGATATATTTAGCAATAAAGCTTCCTAGCCAAAGTCCTATACATAAAGATATTGTCAATTTTAAAGCAATTACATTTTTAGTTGGTTCAACTCCAGCTTGTAAATAGTATTGACAATAAAAAATAAATGCTGACATTAAAAGACCAATAATAATAGATGCAAATCTTCCTATTTTATCTTCAAATAAAACTACTTTCCAAGTTGAAAAATATATCATTGCTGGAATTATCATTAACCCAAAATAATAGTAGTGTTTATTTACTCCCATTAATAAAAATAGTAGTATAAAGCATATAGATATTGTTTTTACAGTTTTCTCAGAAAAATTTCTCATTCTCTTCCTCCAGTCAGTTTTTCTTTTTCCTTTGCTTCTCTTTCCATTTTAGAGAATACACAACCACAATAATCTTGTCTATACAGTTCGTATTCTCTTGAGATTTCAGTACTTCTTAAGTATCTGTTTTTCTTTTTAAAATCTCCATTTAGAAATTTTATACCATATTTTTCAGAAAGTTCCTCTCCAATCTCATTTATCCATTGAGCATTTTTTAAAGGACTTATACTAAGAACAGTTGAAAAATAATCAAATCCTAACTCTTTAGCTTTTTGTGCAGTAGCTTCCATTCTAAGAGTGTAGCATTTAAAACACCTTTCTCCTCCCTCTTTTCGATCTTCTAAGCCTTTTACCTGTTTAAAGAAATCCTCTCTAGGATCATATTTTCCCTCAATTACTTTAATTGAATATTCTCTTTTTTCATGGTATTCTCTCTGTTCATTTAAACGTTTATAATACTCCTCTTCAAATGTAATATTAGGATTATAAAAATAAACAGTTATATCAAAATAATTTTGTAAAAACTCTAGTATAGCAGAACTACATGGAGCACAACAAGAATGTAGAAGTAGTTTAGGTTTTGTTCCTGTTTTCTCTATCTCTTTTAATTGATTTTCCATTAAAATTTCATAATTGATCTTCATAAATTTACCCTCCACATTGATTATATCATAATACACTAAAAATAATAATGTTTTTTAATAATTACATGTATAATTTTATTATTTTTCAAATATTTAAAGGAATATTAGAGATTTTATGGTAAAATATAAAAATAATAAGATAACAACAAAATAAGGAGGTACAAAATTGAGTTTATTAAAAGAGTTTAAAGACTTTGCTGTTCGTGGAAATGTATTAGATATGGCCATAGGAGTAATTATAGGGGGAGCTTTTAGTAAGATCGTAAATAGCTTGGTTAAAGATGTAATTATGCCACTTTTAGGAACTGTTACAGGAAAGATTAATATATCTACTCTTGAAGTAAAAATTCCTGTAAGTAGTGCAACAGGAGAGCCAATATTAATTAAATATGGACTATTCTTACAAAATATCATTGATTTTTTAATAATAGTATTCTGTATATTTATATTTGTAAAACTTATAAATAATTTTAGAAAGAAAGAGGAGAAAGCTCCACCAAAACCTACTGCTCAAGAGGTTTTACTTACTGAAATTAGAGATCTATTAAAAAACAGATAAAAAAATAGAGCTAGAGAGATCAAAATTGATTTTTCTAGCTCTTTTTGATAATTTATTGAGTTTCATAATTTTTCTTCCATTTGTAATGGAAAACAACAAGTATAATAATTGCCTCTATTATCCATTGAAGTGCTGTAATTTTCCAAAAATAAGTTACAGGAGCTTTTTGAATATAGATAAAATAGTAAACTAGAGGTAAACGAATTACCCAGTTTGTAAATAATACTATTTTAAATGGTGTTTTACTATCTCCAGTTCCCTTTAAAGCTCCTCCTAAAACCATTGATATAGCTATAGGTATCTGTTCTATAGAGGCTATCATAAGACAAGTTGATCCTATTGTTATAACCTCTTTTTCGCTATCTTTTATAAAAGCTGTAATTATTGGTTCTGGTGATACTAAAAATATAATAGCAAAAATCCCCATTACTAAAGATGATAAAACCATAGAATATATTACATAAGATTTAGCTTTTTTATAATCCTTTTCTCCAATACTATAACCAACAAGAGAGGTACAAGCAATGGCAAATCCCCAACCAGGCATAAAAGAGATTGATTCTATATTAATAGTTATCTGATTTGCTGCAAAGGCAAGACTTCCCAATGTCATTATTAACGTTACATTTATAAGTCTATTTATACTAAAAGCTCCCTCTTGTAAAGCTGAAGGAATAGATAACTTAACTAATTCTCTAAAATACTCTCTTTTAAATTCAGAGAATAGATTTACTTTAAATGGAATTTTTTTCAACTGTGTCATAGTAAATAAAAATCCTGCAAAGTTTCCTATTGCTGTAGCTATTGCACCTCCAGCAACTCCCATCTCTGGAGCACCAAATTTACCAAAGATTAAAATATAGTCTAAAGAAACATTTACAACATTTACTATAAAAGCTGTATAAAGTGGTGATTTTGTATTTCTACAACCTCTAAAAATTCCATTAAATACACTTGTTAAAACATTAAAAACAATAGCAATAGAACATATTCTCATATATTTTGTTGCTAATGGAAGAACATATTTAACATCAGCTTTAGCTATTGTTAAAATCTCTTTAGGGAATGTAAAGAATATTACTCCTAAAAGAATAGCAATAATAGCTCCAATTTTTAAAGCAATATCTGAAGTGATTCTTGCTTTTTCAAAATCTCTACTCCCTATTGATCTTGAAACTATTGAAGTAACAGAGATTGAAAGCCCCATAGCTACTAGCATATTTGTAAAAGTATACATAATCTCAGAGCTAAGTCCAACTGCTGAAACCCCTATCTGTCCAGTATGATTTCCTATCATAAGGGTATCCAATACCCAAATCATCATATACAAAACCATTTCCCCAACTGCAGGGAGAGCTAATTTTAGAATCTCTCTTATTATCTCTAGCATAGTATCTCCTCAACCATAAACTTTCTACATCTATTATAAACTTCATCATTTACAATTGCTACTATTCTAACTCCTTCACCTTCATAATCTTCACTTTGAATAATAGCATTTCTATGAAGATAAGCTCCCATTGAAGTGTCTGTATATGGAATTAGATATGTACATTTTCTTGTTGTTTGTGGCAGTAATGAAACTGTCATATCTAAGAATTTATCAATATTATAGTTTTGTTTTGCACTTATCTCTATCATTTGATAATTACTAAATTTTTCTTTTACATTTGCAATCTGCTCAGGAGTAGCCATTTCACACTTATTAAGTGCTAAAAAAGTTGGCTTATCTAAAGCGTTTAACTCACTTAAAACATTTTCTACTGCTTTGATCTGCTCTACAACAGTATCACTTGAAATATCTACTACATGAATTATTAGGTCTGAAAAACTTACCTCTTCAAGAGTAGATTTAAAAGCCTCTACTAAATCATGTGGCAATTTTCTTACAAATCCTACTGTGTCAGTAAGTGAAGCAACTCTTTTATCTGGAAGAGTAATAGCTCTTGTTGTTATATCCAATGTTGCAAATAGCATATTTTCAGCAAAAACATCCTCTTTCTTAGATGTATTATCTGCTGTATACATACTTACAAGAAGATTTCTCAAAGTAGATTTTCCAACGTTTGTATATCCAACTAAAGATATTTTTGGTATACCTGATTCATCTCTCTTCTCCCTTTGAGTTATTCTTGTTTTTCTAATTTTTTCTAACTCCTGTTTCAAATCATGTATAGTTTCTCTTATTCTTCTTTTATCAATCTCTAATTTTTTCTCTCCAGGACCTTTAGTTCCTACTCCTCCTCCTGTTCTTGACATTGTAGTTCCAAATCCTAAAAGTCTGCTACTTCTATATTTTAATTGTGCTAATTCAACTTGAATTTTAGCCTCTCTTGTTCTTGCTCTAGTTGCAAATATCTCAAGTATTAAAACAGTTCTATCTATTACTTTGCAACCTGTAACTTCCTCAAGATTTTTTACTTGTAATCCACTTAGCTCTTCATCAAATATGATTAAGTTAGCTTTTTTAATCTGTTTAAATCTAGCAAGTTCTATAACTTTTCCTGTTCCTATAAAATAGCATGGATCTATCTTACTTTTCTTTTGGAAGAATTTTCCTACCACCTTTACATTACATGCTCTTGCTAACTCTGCAAGTTCATCAAGGCTTTCATCATTGTCAATTCCAACTAAGATAGCATACTCATCATCATTTTCAACTATATTTCTTTTCTTTAAAATAGATTCTATCTCTTCTATTCTATAAAGAAAATCATAGTCAATAAACTCAGGAATATTCATAACCTCTGTAACTTCATGGGATAATTCATCTCCATCTACATTACAGAATCCCATTACAACTCCAGTAATTTTTTCTTCAACTACCCCTATTGCAGCTATACAATCTAATTTTAATTTTGTAAGAGCTGAAATATCAATACTTGAAAGATTAGGGTTTCCATTTGGGTGAGTATGAATAACCCTTATACCACTAAGCCTTTTTTCTTGTACATTTAATAATGGTAATTGTACACTGCTACTATCTCCAATAGATATCTCAACTATATTTCCTCTTCTATCTATTGCCACGTTTATTTCTCTATTTATTCTACTACTTATAGATGCTATTAAAGCTATTATTTCAGGCTCAATAACTCTATTTTTTGTCACTGTTATATCATAGATAGAATCAAGCTCTTTAAGAATAAAATCTTTGATCCCATCAACATTTCCTTTTATCATATACCC
>UQQO01000113.1 GCA_900543175.1 uncultured Fusobacterium sp. | reverse complement strand
GTTAAGTAAAGGAGATATTTTAAGAATGAACAGAATTATTCTCCATTATGATATGGACTGTTTTTATGCTTCAATAGAAACAAGAGATAAACCTAGATATAAAAATCATCCAATGGTTGTTGCTGGTGGAGTGGTTACTACTGCTAATTATGAAGCTCGTAAATATGGTATTCATTCAGCTATGAGTACATTTGAAGCTAAAAAACTTTGTCCTAACTTAATGATTGTTTTCCCAAATAAAGAAAAATATTTTAAAGAGTCACAAATTATCCATAACTTAGTTTTAAAAATAACTCATAAAATAGAGTTTATTGCCCTTGATGAAGGGTATATAGATATAACTGAAGTGATAAAAAAGTTTTCATCAAAGGAGAAATTTGCTAAAACCTTTAGAGAGAGAATCTTTAAACACACTGGTTTAACTTGTTCTGTTGGAATTGGAGTTAATAAGATTTCAGCTAAGATAGCAAGTGATATAAATAAGCCCTTTGGACAATATATATTCAACAGTGAAGAGGAGTTTGTTGAATATATGAAGGAGAAAAAGATTAGAAAGCTTCAAGGAGTAGGGGAGAAATTTGAAAAACTTCTGAATAAAGATAATATATTTCTTGTAAAAGATGTTCATAAATTTTCACTTAAAGAGCTTACTAAAAGATATGGAAAAGCTAGGGGAGAACTTCTCTATTTGTATAGTAGAGGTATAGATTATAGCCCTGTTGAATATGATAAACCTACTCACTCTGTTGGGGCAGAAAATACCTATTCTTTTACTTTAAATACAGAGGAAGAGATCAATAAAAAGCTTCAAGAGGTTTTTGAAACTGCTTACAGACGTCTAAAGGAGAAAAATTTTCTTACTAAAACTATTTCAATTAAGGTGAGATATGAGGATAGAGTGACTATTAATAAGGCTAAAACTATATCTATTGCTACTTATGATAGGGATAAATTGTTTGAGTATGTTCAAGAGATTTTTAATGAGATTGAGGAGAAAAGTAGTATTAAACTTTTGGGAGTGACATTTAAAAATCTTGTGGAGTTTTCTATGAGACAGCTCTCTTTTAAAGATGAATTTAATTCAAAATAAATTTTAAATTTTTTGTTTATAAAAAAGATTATTAACTTTATTAATCACTTAATTTTTTATCTTGCAACACACTAAAAAAATGTTATAATGAAGAAAATGAAAGATATATTATAAAGTTTAGATTAAGTAATTTGCAATTATAATTTCAACTTTTTAACACTATATCTCTTGAGTAAAAGTTGGAATATTAAAAATAAAATATAAAAAAGGTGAAAGCCGTGGGTTAATATCAAATAATAGAGTAACAATGTATGAATCATTGAGAGAATCTATAAAAAATTCAGATGAGATTATAATGAATGTCTCTTTTATTAGAGATTCAGGAATGAAACTTTTAATAAAGGATTTGAAAGAGGCTAAGGAGCAGGGGAAAAAGATAAAAATTTTAACCAGTGACTATATGAAAGTTAGTGAGCCAAATGCTCTATATAGATTGGTGGATATAGGTGGGGTTAAGATTTTTGATAATCCTTTGAATAAATCTTTTCATCCAAAAAGTTATATATTTAAAAAAGATGATAACTTTGAAATATATATAGGCTCGTCAAATATATCATATTCAGCTTTGATAAGTGGAGTAGAGTGGAATTATCACCTTATCTCTAAGGAAAATAGTGAAGTACAAGAGATTTTAGAGGAGTTTTCAGAGCTCTATGAGAGAAATAGTTTTGATCTCACTTTAGAATGGTTAAGAGAGTATGAAAAAAGATATAGAAAAGATGAGTTTGGAGAGTTATTTGATCCAAAGGACAGAGAAAAAACAGATTTAGTTATAGAGCCGAGAAACTTTCAGATACCAGCTCTCTATGAGTTGTCAAAAACTCGTGAAGAGGGGTATAAAAAGGCTATGGTAGTAGTAGCCACAGGCTTAGGAAAAACCTATCTAGCTGTTTTTGATACTATGAGCTTTAATAGAATTTTATTTATAGCTCATAGAGATGAGATATTACGAGGAGCAAAAAAATCCTTTGAAAGTGTCTATGGTGAGAATAAAAGTTATGGATATTTCACAGGGATTGAGAAGAATAGAGATTCAGATATAGTTTTTGCTAGTATCTCTACATTGAGCAAAGATGACTACTTAAATGAAAACTATTTTTCAAAGGAAACTTTTGATTATATTATTATAGATGAGTTTCATCACAGTAGTTCAAAAAGTTATCTAAAGGTTCTTAACTACTTTAAACCTAAGTTTCTATTGGGATTAACTGCTACTCCAGATAGAGGAGATAATGGGGATGTATATAAACTATGTGACTACAATATTGCATATCAATGTGATTTCACTGTTGGTATAAATAATGGTTGGTTGACTCCCTTTGAATACTTTGGAATCTATGATGATACAGATTATGAGCCTATACCTTGGAGAAGTGGAAAATATGACATTACCTCTTTGGAAAATGCTCTAATTGTAGAGAAAAGACATCAACTTGTATATGAAAAATATATGGAGTTTAGAAAAAAACATACTATTGGGTTCTGTGCCAGTGTAAAACATTGTAGAGAATTAGGTAATTTTTTTAGGAAAAAGGGTATAACTAATGATGTTATAATTGGAGAAACCTCAATAGTTAAAAGGCAGGAGATAATTAATAAGTTTAAAAATAGAGAGATAGATATAATTTTTACAGTTGATATATTTAATGAAGGGGTTGATATTCCTTGTATTGATACTTTGCTATTTTTAAGACCTACTCAATCATATACTATTTTTATTCAACAATTAGGTAGAGGATTAAGAAAATATGAAGGTAAGGATAAGTTGAGAGTTTTAGATTTTGTAGGAAATTATAAGGGAGCTGAATTAAAGCCACTTTTTCTTACTGGGAACTATACTAAAAACAAAGGGGTTATAAATACTACTGATAAAGACTTTATACTTCCAACAGGTTGTAGTGCAGAGTTTGACTTTAAACTTATTGAGTATTTTGAAAAGTTAAAGAGAAAAAATCTTAGACAGGAAGAGTTAATAAAAGAAGATTATAGAAAGTTAATGGAAAAATTAGAAAAGATCCCTACAATTATGGAAGTTTATACATATGGAGAGATTCCAGTTCATATGTATATAAAAACTTTTAAAAGCTGGTACAATTTCCAAAAAGAGATGGAGATTTTAAGTGATGAGCAAAAAGGGTATTCAGAAAATACAATTAGCTTTTTAAAATTTTTAGAAACAACATCTATGACAAAATCCTATAAAATGCCTTTGCTCCTTTCTCTGTTTGATAATCTTAAGAAAGAAGTTGATTTAAAAGAGATAGGAGAGTATTTTAAAAATTTCTATTTAGATGAGGTACATAAAAAAGATCTCAATAATAAAAAACATTCAGATCTTGATGATAAAAAATATCAGAAATTAGCAGAGGATAATCCTATAAAATATCTTACTGAAAAGGGAAAAAATATAGAGTTCTTTTCCTATGAAAATAAACGATTTATTTTAAACTCTCTACTATATGATGAAATTAAAAGTAGTAGCTATCTTCTTGAGGAGATAAAAGAGAGAATAGATTATAGGGTTATCAACTATTTTAGAAGAAAGTATATGGAGGAGTGATGACAAAAGATTATTACAATAAAAATGCTCAAGAGTTTTTTAATCAAACAGTAAAAGCTGATATGAGTGAACTATATGATATATTTTTAAAAAATCTTCCATGTAATGAAGGAAAAATCTTAGATTTAGGTTGTGGAAGTGGGAGAGATTCAAAATATTTTTTAGACAGTGGTTTTGAATTAGTAGCTATGGATATATCAGAGGAGCTTGGAAAGAGAGCTAGTGAGTATATTGGGCAAAAAGTGATTATTCAAGATATGAGAAATTTACACTATCAAAATGAGTTTATTGGTATTTGGGCATGTGCATCACTATTACATTTAGATGAGGATGAGATAGTAGAAACTTTAAGAAAGATATTTAAAAGCTTAAAAAGAGATGGGATAGTTTATATCTCTTTTAAATATGGAGATAAGAACTATGAGAAAGATGGAAGAAAATTCACTTGTTTTACATATGAGAAATTTATAAAAATAGGAAAAGAGTTTGAAAGTAAAATTTTACAATGGTTTATAACTGAAGATGTAAGAGCAGATAGAAAAAATGAAAAATGGTTTAATATAGTATTAAAAAATTTTTAGATTAAAGAGTACGTTTTTATTTAAAAAAGCGAACTTTTCCAATTGTGATATTATCTCCTCAGGAGTATATTTTTTATAGTGTTTTGATGTAATAGAGAATACTTCTCCATTTACATAGTATCTATTATTTGATGCCCAAACACTTTTTTCTAAAAATTCAAGAGGTTTATTTAATAAAATCTCTATTAACAATCTCTCTTCTGGAAAAACAGGGCGAATATCAGTAGTTAAATATTTAATATTCGATTCACAACAAGGACAGGTTAAATCCTCTCCTTGTTTTTTTATTATTGGAATATTGCAATTTTCACACCAATATATTAAATCTTCATCTGTTGTTATCACTTTTTCATTCATATTACAACTCCTTTTCTCCTTGTGTAATTTTGAAATCATCTAAAGTTGTAGCAGAATGTTTTAAATAAAATTTTCCACCATTATTGATAATCTCTATATCTTCACCAGATATATTCAGATCTATTTTTTTACTATTTCTAATCAATTCAATTTTACTTTCTAAAGCATCTAAATATGTTAAAGGTTTCATTTTAAAAAGATTTTCTTTAGCTGTTAATATATCCATTTTCTTTCTCCTTATCATACTTTTATTTAAATAAGTAAAGTTTCTATCTTTTAATAGAAGATTCGCTTTTTTAAATAAAAGTGAATTTTTTAATAAATATATTGATAAATTTATAGTTGCCAATAGAAATAGAGCTAACTATCTATATACAGAGGCCTGTGAATTTATAAAGGAAACAAGTAAAGATTACCCTCTAGAAAATATAATACTTTCATTCTCTGGTGGAAAAGACTCAACAGTTTCAGCTGATTTAGCAGTAAGAGCTTTAAGTGAGCCTAGTTTAGTACATATATTTGGAGATACAACCCTTGAGTTTCCTATGACAATGGAGTATGTAAAGAGATTTAGAGAGGAGAATAGAAAAGCTATATTTAAAGTAGCTAAGAACAAAGAACAAGACTTCTACAAAGTTTGTGAGGATATTGGACCACCAGCAAGAATGTTGAGATGGTGTTGTTCTATGTTTAAAACAGGACCTATTACAAGGGTTTTAAATAATCTCTATAAAGATAAACAGGTGTTGACATTTTATGGAATAAGAAAGTGTGAATCTGTAAGTAGAAGTAAATACAACAGGGTGGAAAATAGTGCTGATGCTGTAAAGATAAATAAACAAACTGTTGCCTCTCCTATCTTCTATTGGAAAGATATTGATATATGGCTATATATCTTAGGAGAGAAGATAGATTTTAACGATGCTTATAGATTGGGGTATGACAGGGTAGGTTGTTGGTGTTGCCCTAATAACAATGAGAGAGCTCAATTTTTATCAAGTATCTATATGCCAGAAAAGAGTAAAAAATGGCAAGAGTTTCTAATCTCCTTTGCTAAAAAGATAGGAAAACCAGATCCTGAAATCTATGTAAGTAGTGGAAAATGGAAGGCTAGACAAGGGGGAAATGGTTTGGAGTCTGCTGAAGATGTAAAAATTAAGTTTGCTAATTGTACTGCTGAGGATCATGCAAAAATCTATCAATTAAATAAAAGTATAGATGAATGGTTTTATGAACTATTTTTACCTTTTGGAAGATATGCTCCAGAGTTAGGAAGAAAATTAGTTAAAGAGAGAGTTATAGTAGATATAAAAACAAATATACCTATTATATCTATACAACCCTTTGTTCAAGAGGGGTATGAGTATTCTGTAAAGATCAAAACAATGAATGTAGAGAAACATGATGATCTTCAAAGAATGATAGCTTATCAAATTAAAAAATACAATGCTTGTAGAAAGTGCTTAAAGTGTGAATCACTATGTAAATTTGGAGCTATCACAATAAAATATGATGAGTATCATATAAACACTAACAAGTGTAAGAGATGCAAAATGTGTGTAACACCAAAATATTTAGTTGGTGGTTGCTTGATGGATAGATATTTAAAAACAAAAAATTAGAGCATATTGGGAGAAAAAATGGAGAAGATGAAATTTAGAGGACATGAAACCTTTTTTATAAGAAAAGGTTGGTTAAATAAAGGAATAAGAAATATTTTAAAAGATCCCTATGTATTTATGGGAAAAAATCCTAGTGATATTTTAGGACTTGGAACAAATATGGTTAAATCTTTAAGATATTGGTTACAAGCTGTGGGACTTACTAGAGAGAAGATGTTAGGAAAGAAGATGCAAGAGCTAACAGAGGTAGGGGTTTTAATCAATGAGAATGATCCATATATAGAGGAGTTTGGAACATTGGCACTTTTACACTATTTTTTAGCAACTAATAGTGAAAATGCAACTACTTGGTATTTTTTCTTCAATGTTTTTAAAAATATTGAGTTTACAAAAGAGGAGTTAAAAACACAATTAAAAAACTATATCAATATCAAAGGTGGTGGAGAGGTATCAGAGAGAGTTTTAGAAGATGATTGTACATGTCTTTTAAATACCTATATACCTAGAATAAAAAGTTCTACAACAAAGGTAACCCCTGAAAACAATATAGATTGTCCTTTAGGAGAGCTAAACCTTATAGATATAGTTAATAAAAAGGAGAAGATATATAAGAAAGCTCCAATATTAATAGAAAATCTAAATCCTTTGATAGTACTAGCTATGATCTTATATGAGTACCCAAATAAAAAAGAGATTAAAATATCAGCTCTTTTATCTGAGGAGAGAG
>UQQO01000112.1 GCA_900543175.1 uncultured Fusobacterium sp. | reverse complement strand
AAAATTCCGACGTGTTTGAGACGAAGTCGAGTTTCGGAATTTTAGTCAGATGAGTGTTACTCTCTCTTTATTCTTTGACATGGAATTTAGCTGATATTTAAAAGAAATAGAGATAACTAAACTTGACTAATAATCGCTAATGCAAAGGAACTTTGCTGTAAAACTAACGATATATTAAAGAACCTAGCTTAGCTAGATAAATTATAGTTTAGTAAATAAAAAATGCCAAAAAGAGAAAACTCTCTTTTCAGCATTAAAAACCTTTTTTAATAAATTAGTTTTTAAAACTATGGATAGGAGCTGGAACTCTTCCACCTCTGTTAACAAATTTTTCACAACTAAATTTATTAACAGCCATTATTGGAGCATATCCTAAAAGTCCACCAAATTCAACTTGATCTCCTACATCTTTTCCAACTACTGGAATAAGTCTAGCAGCAGTTGTTTTATTGTTTACCATTCCAATTGCTGCTTCGTCAGCTATAATTCCTGAAATAGTTGCTGCTGATGTATTTCCTGGGATAGCAATCATATCAAGTCCAACAGAACATACACAAGTCATAGCTTCAAGTTTTTCTAATGTAAGTGCTCCTAATTCTGCAGCTTCAATCATAGCATGGTCTTCACTTACAGGTATGAAAGCTCCACTTAGTCCTCCAACATATGAAGATGCCATAACTCCACCTTTTTTAACATTGTCATTAAGAATAGCAAGTGCAGCAGTTGTTCCTGGTGCTCCAGCTTGTTCTAATCCCATCTCTTGGAAGATCTCTGCAATACTATCTCCAACAGCAGGAGTAGGTGCCAATGATAAATCTATAATTCCAAAAGGAACATTTAATCTTTTTGAAGCTTCTTGAGCAACTAATTGTCCAACTCTTGTTATTTTAAATGCAGTTTTCTTAACTACTTCACAAAGAGTTTCAAAATCAGCATCTCTAGCTTCTGTAAGAGCTTTTTTAACAACTCCAGGTCCACTAACTCCAACGTTAATTACACAGTCAGCTTCCCCAACACCATGGAATGCTCCAGCCATAAATGGGTTATCTTCAACAGCGTTACAGAACACTACAAATTTAGCACAACCGATACTATCTCTATCCTTTGTAAGTTCAGCAGTTTCTTTTATAATCTCTCCCATTTTTTTAACTGCATTCATATTTAAACCATTTCTTGAAGTTCCTATATTAACAGATGAACAAACTCTTTCTGTTACTGCAAGAGCTTCAGGGATAGAATCAAGAAGGATTCTATCAGAAGGAGTACACCCTTTTTGTACAAGAGCAGAGAAACCTCCTATAAAGTTAACTCCACAAGCTTCAGCAGCTTTATCTAAAGTTTTAGCAATACTTACATAAGAATCTGTTTTACATCCTGCTGCTGCTATTGCAATAGGAGTTACAGATATTCTTTTGTTTACAACTGGTATTCCAAAATGTTTTGCAATTTCATCTCCAACTTTTACTAAGTCTTTAGCATAAGTTGTTATTTTTTTATATATATTTTCATTGAATTTATTTATATCTGGATCAGCACAATCTATCAGACTAATACCCATAGTTATAGTACGTACATCAAGATTTTCTTCAGCTATCATTCTATTAGTTTCTTGAATCTCCACTCTGGAAATCATATTAATTTTCCTCCTATAAACCCTTTTTTAATAATTAGATACGGTGCATACAATTGAAGATATCTTCATGTTGCATTGATACAATAACACCTAGCTCTTTTCCTATTCCTTTAAGCTCTTCAGCAGCTATTTCCATAGGTTTTGATATTTTAGAAATATCAACTATCATCATCATATTAAAATATCCATCTACAATAGTTTGAGAAATATCAAGGATATTTATATTTACCTCTGATAAATAAGCACAAGTTTTAGCAATGATACCTACTTTATCCTTACCAAATACAGTAATAACACACTTCATTTTCTTCCTCCTGATTTTTTTATTTATGTGAATAGTTTCTGAACAACTTTGAAATATTATTTTATTATATCAAAAAATATGACTTTTTACAACGGAAAAAGGATTTAATTGAAAAAAATTTCTATTTAATTCCTAGAATAAGAGTTATATTCTCCTGATTTTCTTTTTTTCTCACTTATTTTGGCAAATAAAGTTCCCTCAACAACATTTTTATATCCCTGTTTATCTATTATTTGTTTAATATAATCTATATGAGGACACCTATCATAATGGTGATTATCTGTAACCATACATGAAGCTAAGTGAATTGCCACCTCATCTCTTTTTATCTCATTATCTTCTTTCAATTTTCTTGAAAGATGTCCTAAAAGACTAGATATCTCTTTACCACAACATCCACCACATTCAAACATCATATATTGAATATTTTTTTCTTTTGGATAATCTACAAACCCTCCCTTTCTTTTGTAGAAACAATCCATACAATAGAAACCACTACATCTTCTTTTAGCAATAGCACATTGAATGATTACAACTAATTTAATATTTTCCATAAACATCACCCCTATAATATAAGAGTATTCTAAAAAAGATTTTTTGTCAATTTTTTCAACTTATTTGTAACATAATTGTCACATATTCTTGGTATATTAACAATATAAAATCTTTCCCCAAGATGTTTTAATATATAGTTTTAGGAAATAGGATAATTTGAAGAGATGTCAAATTATCCTATTTTTCTTTACATTAAAAAAAATATATATTAAAATATGTTAGAGAATTACTAAAAATATTTTAGGAGGATAAGATGATAAAAACAAATAAAGAATTTTTAGTTAAACAATCAGTTGGTGGAAAAGTTCACAGTCCAATTATAGCTTCACCTTATAGAATTTCTAGAGATGGGATGCCTATGATACTTCCTGCTACTGGTGGAATTTCATACAATGTAAAAGTTGGAGATTCTTGTATGAAATGGGTTGGAGATCATGTTGAGCCTGGTGTAAGTGTTAGAAATGAAAATACAAATGAAAATAATGCTCTTATGGTACTTGGTTGTATAGGAAATGAAGCTAAGGTTATGTCTGGTGATGCTAAAGGAGCTACTGGTTTTGTAACTGGTGGACATGGTGGTATTGAACATACATTAGTATATTTTGCTGATGAAACTTTAGAAAAATTAAATATAGATGATAAAATTTTAGTTAAAGCTTTTGGACAAGGATTAAAAATTGAAGGATTTGATGATGTTGTTTGTATGAATATAGATCCAGAGCTTTTAGAAAAAATGGATATTAGAGTTACTGAAGATGGATGCTTAGAAGTTCCAGTAGCTACAGAGATACCACCATATTTAATGGGATCTGGAGTTGGAAGTTCAACAGCTTTCTCTGGAGACTATGATATTATGACTGGAGATAAAGAAGCTAATGAAAAATATGGTATCAATGATTTAAGATTTGGAGATATAGTTCTTCTTCAAGATTGTAATAACTGCTTTGGTAGAGATTACTTAAAAGGATCTGTTACTATTGGAGTTGTAGTTCACAGTGATTGTATAAAAGCTGGACATGGTCCTGGAGTAACAGCTATAATGAGTTGTCCTACTTCTAAAATTAAAGGAAGAAAAGATAAAAATGCTAATATAGCTTATTATATGAATGTTATGAGATAAAAATAGAAGCTATTGCAAATTAACAAAAGAGTTAGTTTGTAATAGCTTTTTCTATTTTAAATTATCTTATTTCCTTCTAAATGAAAGAGCTTCCATCAGATGGAAACGCTTTATCTCAATACTATCATCTAAATCAGCTATTGTTCTTGCTGTTTTTAAAATTTTATCATAACCTCTAGCTGAAATTCCTAATATCTGAATAGCACTTTTAAAATACTCTCTATCCTCTGGTAAAATCTTACAATATTTCTTTATATCTGAAGAGGACATATTGCTATTTAAGGTTTCATCATTTCCAAACCTTTCCCTTTGAATCTCTCTAACTTTTATAACTCTTTTTCTAATCTCCTCTGAACTTTCTGCAACTGAACTATTCATAAGCTCATCTTCTGACAATCTTCTCATCTCAATATGAATATCTATTCTATCCATAATAGGACCTGAAAGTTTTTTCATATATTTAGTAACCTCATGTTGAGAGCAATTGCATTTATCTCCTTCAAAATAGAACCCACAAGGACAAGGGTTACTTGTTCCTACTAATAAAAATTTACTTGGAAAATTTACCTTATAATGTGCTCTTGTTATAGAGATTTTTCCATCTTCTAAAGGTTGACGTAAACTTTCTAATACACTTCTTGGAAACTCAGCTAACTCATCTAAAAGTAGAATTCCATTTGATGCTAAAGTTATCTCTCCAGGACTTATCTTTTTTCCACCACCTATAATAGCTGTTGGTGAACTTGTATGGTGAGGGGCTCTAAAAGGACGTTTATTAATAATAGGATTTTCACTATTTAGCTCTCCAGCAACACTATAAATTTTAGTACTTTGAATTATCTCATTTTCAGTCATAGGTGGTAAAATTGTTATCATTCTTTTAGCTAACATAGATTTTCCAGAACCTGGACTCCCTATTAAAAGAATATTGTGTCCCCCTGCTGCTGCAATCTCCATCCCTCTTTTAGCTAGGGTTTGCCCCTTTACCTCACTAAAATCAACTTTATACTCTGTATTCAATTTTCTTTGAGGTTTTTCAAAAATAGGTTTGGTATTATTACTTATAAATTCTGCTACCTCTTTTAGATGAGATACAGGAATAATATCTATTCCCTCAATTAAACTAGCCTCTTCTAAATTTTCTAGAGGGAGTACAACTCCTGTATAATTTTTTTCCTTAGCTAAAATCATACTATTTATTATTCCCTTTATTCCTCTTACTTTTCCATCAAGGGATAGCTCTCCAAGAAAAATATAGTTATCTAAAATGCTGTTTTTATCTCTAATATACCCCATAGCCAACATTATTCCCACAGCTATTGGCAAATCAAATTGAGCCCCCTCTTTTTTTATCCCTGCTGGAGATAGATTAACTATCATTCTTTTTGGTTCAACTTTATAATCACAATTTTTCAAAGCTGTTTTTATTCTATCTTTACTTTCAGAAATAGCAGTATCGCCTAATCCTACTATTGAAAAAATAGGAAGTCCATTGCTAATATCTATTTCCACTTCTATTAAGTAAGGTTCAACCCCTAAATAACTAGAACTAAAAACTCTAATATTCATCTTTATCCCCCTTAAAAAGCTTTTTATTTCATTATAACTTTCTTTCTAGGAATAGGCTAATTTTTTATATATAAATATTGTAATTATAAATTTTAAAGAGCTTTTAATTTTCTATAATATGTGTTATTCTATAAAAAGAAATTGTGTAATTCAGGAGGAAAAATTGAATATTTTACAAGTGATACTTATAGGAATTGGTTTATCTATGGATGCTTTTGCTATCTCTCTTTGTCATGGGCTTTGCAAAAAACATGTTAGTTTAAATGATATTCTTCAACCTGCTATTATATTTGGAGGTTTTCAAGCATTGATGCCAATAATTGGATTTTTTATTGGAAGTATATTCAATGAAAAAATTTCTCAATATGGGAATATAATTGCATTTATAATTTTAGTCTATCTAGGAATAAATATGATTAAAGAAGCTAGAAGTGAGGAATGTGAAGAGTGTAGTTGCAAAATAGATAAGAAGGAAAATAACCTAAAAAATCTTCTATTTATGGGAGTTGCTACTAGTATTGATGCTCTTGCTGTAGGATTCACTTTTTCATTAACAGAAGTAACTAATATCTATTTTCAAGGTTCAGTAATAGGAATAGTTACCTTTATTATTGCAGGATGTGGAGTTATTATGGGGCATAAATTTGGAACTCTTTTAGAGAGTAAGGCTCAATATTTAGGAGGAGCAATTTTAATTTTAATAGGAATAAAAACCTTGATAGGAAACTTTGTATAGAATTTTAGGAGGAAAAATGACTTTAAGACATTTACAAATTTTTGTAGAAGTGGCAAAATGTGGAAAAATGAGCCAAGCTGCAACTAACTTATTTGTTTCTCAACCAACAGTAAGTCAAGCTATTGGAGAGTTAGAATCACATTACAATATTAAGTTATTTGAAAGATATCCTAAAACTCTTTCTATAACAGAAAAAGGAAAGATATTTTTAGAACAGGCTAAACATGTACTAGAAGCTTTTCATACTTTAGAAACTACTATTAAAAATCCTAATTATGAATATACTCTAAATATAGGGGTAACTATAACAGTTGGAAGTTGTATTATCAGTGATATTCTAAAGGTGTTTAAAGAAAAATATCCAAATATAAAGGTTAAAGTCTATGCCAATAATACTAAAGTTATTGAAGAAAAACTATTAACAAATGAATTGGATATTGGGTTAGTTGAGGGAATGATTAAAAGTTTTACACTGATAAGCAAACCTATTATAGAAGATAGACTTGTTTTAGTTTGCGGTAGTGAGCACCCTATTTTAAAGAAAAAAAAGATAAGTTTACAAGATTTAGAAAATGAAGCCTTTCTTTTAAGAGAAGAGGGAAGTGGAACAAGAGAACTTTTTATTAATTTTATGCACTCAAAGGGAGTAACTATTGATGTTACTTGGGAGTGTAGCAACCCTGCTGCAATAATTCAAGGAGTAATTAATAATCATGGACTCTCTGTAATATCAGCTAGATTAATTGAAAATGAATTAAAAAATGGTAAACTTCACATAATAAATATTGAAGATTTTCAATGGCCTCGTTCATTTAAGTTAGTTTATCATAAAAATAAATATAAAAATACAGCTATAAAAAATTTTGTTGAAGTGGCTCAAGAGTATAAATAGGTATAATTTAAGCTACATCTTTTATCTTAAAAATATAAGGTAGGAGATGTAGTTTTTTTATTTTGTATAGGAAAAAAGCTTGTAATAAGATAGTGGATATTTTTAGTCATATTTTTTAAAAAACAAAGAATTTTAATTATACAAATAGTATAAATAG
>UQQO01000111.1 GCA_900543175.1 uncultured Fusobacterium sp. | reverse complement strand
AAGAGAGCTGAGTAAAACATTTTTTTTAAAATGTTACTCAGCTTTTTTTATTTGTCTTAATTTATTATAAAAAATTTTTAAAACTTATTGACAAGAAAAATAAATAGGAGTATACTTTAATTGTGCATATGCACAGAATAGCAGTTAGGGAGGATATATGCCAAGGTGTAAAAAACAGAGATGTTGTAGATTATTGGAAAATGAGAGAATATTTAAACCTACTGGAATACCATTGTCTGAAATGGAGATTATAGATATAGAGATAGATGAGTTAGAAGCTGTAAGATTGTGTGATTATGAGGGAAAAAATCAAATTGAAACAGCTGAAATAATGGGAATATCTAGGGGAACTGTTCAAAGACTGCTAAATTCAGGAAGAAGAAAAATATTAGATGGTTTATTACATCTAAAAGCAATAAAATTAAAAAACACAGGAGATGGTTTTAATGAGTAATGAAATTTTAAGAGTTGGATTCCCAACAAATGACGAGATAACAGTAGAGGAACACTTTGGACACTGTGAAAAATTTGCAGTATATACAATAGAAAATGGAAATGTAGTTAAAAAAGAGATTCTTGAAGCTCCAGAACATGCACCAGGAGTATTCCCTAGATTTATAGCTGCTAACAATATTAATGTAGTAATTACTGGTGGAATGGGACAAAGAGCTATTGACCTAATTAAAGCTAATGGTGGACAAGTTATATTAGGAGCTGCTGGAAAAATTGATGATGTATTAGGAATCTACCTACAAGGAAGTCTATACTCTAAAGGATCAGCTTGTGCACATCATCACCATGATCACGATGATGATCACAAATGCCAACACTAATACTAAATTTTATTAAATAAGATGAGATAAAGCTGAGTAACAAGAGTTTTCTTGGAGTTCAGCTTTATTTTCTATAAAGAGATTTTAGGAGGAAAAATGAAAATAGCAATAGGTTTAGAGGAAAATAGTTATAAATCACAAGTTGATAGAAGATTTGGAAGAGCAAGTTTCTTTATTTTAATAGATACAGAAAATAATAATTATGAGATTATTGAAAATGAAGCAAAAGATGAGGCTACTGGAGCAGGGCTTAAAGTTGTAAAAAATCTTATGAGTTTAGGAATAGATGAGATAATAGCTGGAGAGATCGGACCAAAAGCTGCTGTTTTAATAGAAGAGTTTGATATCCCAACATATAAATTGGGAGAGTTAAAAAGTGTAGATGAAGTTTTAAAAAATTATAAAGAAAATAAACTTGAAAAATTTGATTTTTCAGCTAAGCCACAAGGGTTGAGAATGGCATAGTGAGGTGAATTATGAAGATAGCTGTTTTAAGTGGTAAGGGAGGAACTGGTAAAACAACAGTAAGTAGTAGCCTTGCCTTTATATCAAAAATGTTGCTCATAGATACAGATATTGAAGAGCCAAATTCACATATTTTCTTAAAAGGAAATGTGGAGGATATAAAATCTGTCTATACAAGATTTCCAGAGGTTAATATGGAAAAATGTAACCTTTGTGGAGAGTGTGGAAATTTTTGTAAATTTAATGCTATTATCCCAGCTAAAAAACGTGTAATAGTCTTTGGAGAAGCTTGTCACGACTGTGGAGGTTGTGAAATAGTTTGTAAAAATGGAGCTATCTCATGGAAGAAAAGGGAGATAGGAAAAATTTTTACAGGAAAAACACATTTTAACTCTACAAATAAATATGGAAAATTAAATATTGGTGAGATGTCTGGAGTTAAAATAATAAAAGAGATTTATAAAAATACTGAAGAAAAGGATTTCTTAATAGATTGTCCACCTGGAACAGCTTGTACTACTGTTTCAGCTGTGGAAGTAGCAGATTTTGCAATTATTGTTGTTGAACCATCTCCTTTTGGTTTAAGTGATATGAAACTAGTAGTTCAACTATTGAGAGATATGAAAATTCCTTTTGGAGTAGTTATCAATAAATTTGATGAAGATGAGAATATTATAAAAAAATATTGTGAAGATGAGGGAGTTGAGGTTATTGGAACAATCCCATTTGATAGAAAAATTGCTGAAACATATTCTAAAGGGGAGATAATAGCTGAGGCTCTACCTGAGTATAGAAAGAATTTTGAAACTATTTTAAAGAGGGTGAAAAGCTATGGAAATTAAAGAGATAGTAGTGATTTCAGGAAAAGGTGGAACAGGTAAAACTACAATTACATCTTCATTAATACCATATTTTCAAGATATAGTTATTGGTGATTGCGATGTAGATGCTCCTAATCTTCAAATACTTTTCAATCCACAAAATAGTGAAAAAGAGAGTTTCTATGGTATGAAAAAAGCTAAATTAGATAAGGAATTTTGTATTGAATGTGGAAGATGCTATGAAGTTTGTAGATTTGATGCAATAGAAAATCCTAAAAAATGTGAAAGCTGTAGTATCTGTGAGTATGTTTGCCCTGTGGGAGCTATTAAAATGGTGGACAATGAAGCTGGGGAGATCTATGTTTCTGAAACTAAATATGGAAAGATGGTTCATGCTTGTCTTTTTCCTGGAGAGGAAAACTCTGGTAAATTAGTGGCTGAAGTGAGAAAAAAAGCTAAAAAGATAGCTCAAAATGAGAATAAAAAATATATTCTTTTAGATGGTGCTCCTGGAGTGGCTTGTAATGTTATAAGCTCATTAACTGGGGTAAAGAAAGCTGTTATTGTAACAGAGCCTACTCTCTCTGGGCTACACGACTTAGAAAGGGTATTGGAGCTAATAGAGAGATTTAGAATAAAACCATATTTTGTTATAAATAAATATGATCTATCACTTGAGATGGTTAATAAGATAGAGGAGTTTTTAAAAGATAAAGGGTTTGAGGTTTCAGTAAAAGTCCCTTTTGATAAGAGAGTTGTAAATGCTATTGGAAGAAAGGAGATTCCATCTGTTGCTGAAAAGCAGTTATTTCAAGAGTTAGGATTTGAAAAATTAGCTGAAAGTTTAAAAAACTAAGTGAGTTTTGTTAATTGAATATAAAATGAAAGAGACTGGATATATTTAAGAGATTCAGTCCTTTTATTTTTTTTAATATTAAATTAAAATTAAATAAAATAATAAAAAAGAGAATTCAAGGTGAACTCTCTCTTATAAAATATTTTATTTAAAATAATATGGATGTTCAGAGGCAATATCATCAAATTTTTCAATTAAACGATTTAGGTGTGCAGTAAGTGTTGGTATAACTTCATCTTTTTTCTTCTCTTTAATAATATTAAAAAACTCCTTATGTCCTTGAAAAACAAAATCATCTCTAATTTTATCTACACAGAACATTACTCCCATTCTTTGATAATCTAAAAATCCATCTGTCATAAATGTAAATAGATTTTTATGTCCAACTCCCTCAAAAATTATTTGATGAAACTCTAGATCTACATTACGAAATTCAATATAATCTCTTGAAGTTTTTAGAATATAGTTTTGTTTTTCTAAATTCTTTTTAAGTTTTTCTAAATATTCCTCTGGAAAATAGTCACAAGCTTTTAAAAGAATTTTCTCCTCTATTGCCATTCTCATCAATGTTCCGTCTTTAAATTTCTCTTTATCTATTTTTGAAATATAAGTTCCATTTTGAATATTTTCCACTAATCCCTCATGCTTTAGAAGAATAAGAGCTTCTCTTACAGGTGTACGACTCATTCCTAATGTTGCTAATAACTCAAACTCTTTTATTTCTTCACCAGGCTTCATATCAAGTCTCAAGATATTTTCTTTTAATATTCTATATGCAAAACTAAAACTTGTTTTCCCCATAATATTATTATAAATCTTCATATTATTACCTCTCTTTAATAAATATCTTTGATATTTATTATAACACATCTCTTTAAAACACACAAATATTTTAAAAAAATAGCTTTCTTTTTTTTATAAAATGATAATTTTTTTCTATTTTTAAAGAATATATCTTTTATTAGTTTATACCTTAAAAAAATAATTCGTAGCAATAAAATAACTCCAGCAAAAATTACTGGAGTTACTTGAAAATTTATTTATTTTTTTACTAATATCATCTATAAAAAAACAGCCCTATAAATAGAGCTGTTTTAATTACTGAATTATTTTGCGTAGTTGAAGAATCCTTCTCCAGTTTTTCTACCAAGTTTTCCTCCTCTAACCATTTTTCTTAGTAATGGATGAGGTCTGTATTTAGAATCTCCAAATTCATTGTAAAGAACTTCCATGATAGCTAGACATACATCTAGTCCAATTAAGTCTCCAAGAGCTAGAGGTCCCATTGGGTGGTTAGCTCCAAGTTTCATTGCATTGTCGATTCCTTCAGCTGATGCAACACCGTCAGCTAAGATTCCAACTGCTTCGTTGATCATAGGGATTAATACTCTGTTTACAACGAATCCTGCTTCTTCTTCTACTTGAACTGGTACTTTACCAATTTCTTCAGAGATAGCTTTGATTTTGTCAACAACTTCTGCTGGAGTGTTAAGTCCTGCAATAACTTCTACAAGTTTCATAACAGGTACTGGGTTGAAGAAGTGCATTCCGATAACTGGTCTGTTAAGTCCTGCACCAATTTCAGTTATAGATAGAGAAGATGTATTAGTTGCAAATATTGCTTCTGGTTTGCAAATTCCATCTAGTTCTTTGAAAGTTTGTTTTTTGATTTCCATGTTTTCTAAAGCTGCTTCAATTATTAAGTCGCAATCTCCACAAATATCTTTAGTTCCAGTAGTTATTTTTGCTAATACAGCATCAACAGTAGCTTGATCCATTTTTCCTTTAGCTATCATTCTTTCGAATCCTTTAGCTATTTTAGCTTTTCCTCTTGCTGCGAATTCAGCATTAATATCACAAAGTACTACTTCGTATCCTTCTGTTTGTGCAAATGTTTGTGCTATACCAGAACCCATAGTTCCTGCACCGATTACTCCTACTTTCATTTTACATCCTCCTAAAATTTCATTTGATCTTATATAAATCTGAGGGTAAGATTATCCTCTAAAAAAATTAGATTCTTAAATTATTTGTTTTGGAATCCTTCAACTTTTCTTTTTTCTAAGAATGCTTTCATTCCTTCTTTTTGGTCTTCTGTTTCAAAACAGCTTCCAAATAATTTTTCTTCTATAACGATAGCTTCATCCATAACAGCATCTAATCCTTCGTTGATAGCTTTTTTACAAGCACGAACTGCTATTGGAGCATTTTTAGCTATTTTTCCAGCTAATTTTTTAGCTGCTGGCATTAATTCTTCTAATGGATAAACTGCATTTACTAATCCTATTCTATAAGCTTCTTCAGCTTTAACATTAGTTGCTGCATAGATCATCTCTTTAGCTTTTCCAACACCTATGATACGAGCAAGTCTTTGAGTTCCTCCAAATCCTGGAGTAATTCCTAAACCTACTTCTGGTTGTCCGAATACTGCGTTTTCAGAACAAATTCTGATATCGCAACTCATAGAGATTTCACATCCTCCACCTAGAGCAAATCCGTTGATTGCTGCTATTACAGGGATAGGGAAAGTTTCAAGTTTTCTAAATACATCGTTTCCGATTTTTCCGAAAGCTTCTCCTTCAGCTTTAGTTAAAGTACTCATTTCTCCGATGTCAGCACCAGCAACAAATGATTTTTCTCCAGCTCCAGTAAGGATAAGAGCTCTTGTAGTTTCTAGATTAATTCCATCTAAACAAGCATTTAGTTCTTTTAAAACATCGCTATTTAAAGCGTTTAGTGCTTTTGGACGATTGATAGTTATTACACCAACAAAACCGTCTTGTTCATATGTTATGAAATTCATTACAATTACCTCCTAATAATTCAGTATTATCAGTATTAAGGGTGGGGATAATCCCCACCTAAAATTATATTTTTCTTATATTAAGGGAATAAAATTAGTCTCTCTTAACGATAGTAGAACATCCCATTCCACCACCGATACAAAGTGTAGCAAGACCTGTTTTAGCATCTCTCTTAGCCATTTCATGAAGAAGAGTTACTAGAATACGACATCCTGAAGCTCCAACTGGGTGTCCAAGAGCTATTGCTCCTCCATTTACATTAAGTTTAGAAGTATCAAATCCTAAATCTCTTCCTACTGCAAGTGATTGAGCTGCGAAAGCTTCGTTTGCTTCGATAAGATCAAAGTCTTTGATTTCCATTCCTGTTTTAGCTAATACTTTTCTTGTAGAAGCAACTGGTCCAATTCCCATGATTGATGGATCTACTCCACCTAATGCTCCTGCAACCCAAGTAGCCATTGGAGTTACACCAAGTTCTTTAGCTTTTTCTTCACTCATAACAACTATTGCTGCTGCACCATCGTTGATACTTGAAGCGTTAGCTGCTGTAACCATTCCATCTTTTTTGAATGCTGGTTTTAATTTAGCAATTCCTTCAGCAGTAGTTCCTGCTCTAGGTCCTTCGTCTTTAGATACAACGATATCTCCTTTTTTACCTTTTATAACAACTGGAACAATTTCAGCGTCGAATTTTCCTTCTTCTTGAGCTTTAACAGCTTTTTGTTGACTTGCTGCTGCAAATTCGTCTAATTGTTCTCTAGTTAATCCCCATTGATCACAAATATTTTCTGCTGTAATTCCCATGTGGTAGTTATTGAATGCATCCCATAGAGCATCATTTACCATTGAGTCTACTAATTCAGCATTTCCTAAACGGTATCCATAACGTCCTTTTCTTAATAGGTATGGTGCTGCTGACATGTTTTCAGTTCCTCCAGCTACTACGATATCAGCTTCTCCAGCTTGAATCATATTTGCTGCCATGTTAACTGCATTTAGTCCTGATCCACAAACTACGTTGATTGTTACTGCAGGAGTTTCAATAGGTAATCCTGCTTTTAAAGATGCTTGACGAGCTACGTTTTGTCCTAAACCAGCTTGAATTACACATCCCATAAGAACATGATCAACTTTATCTGCTGGTACTCCAGCTCTGTTTAAAGCTTCTTTAATAACTGTTGCTCCTAAATCTGCTGCTCCAACTCCACTTAGAGCTCCTCCCATTGATCCGATTGCTGTACGACATGCTCCTGCTAAAACTATTTTTTTTGCCATAATCTTATTCCTCCGTTCCTTAATCTTCATTCTTAAAAACCGAAATTCCAAAGATTTGAAATTTATTGTAGTTTTGTCTATAAATCAATATTAGCATAATGTTTTTTTAATTGCAAGAGAAGAAG
>UQQO01000110.1 GCA_900543175.1 uncultured Fusobacterium sp. | reverse complement strand
TTCATAAGTATATTATACAAAAGAAAAGCGCGATGAGCAATCGCGCTATTTTTTAGATGGTGTGAACTTATTTCTGTGAATTAGTACTTTCTATGATAAAATTTATTTATTTAAAAGTTTATTATCGTACTCATTAATTAAAGCATTGATGATATTTTTTCTTTTAAAATAAAACTTTAATTTTTTAAAGAATAAACTTTAACTACATTAGATTCTCCAACTATTGTAATAAAGTTTTGCTTCTCAGTAAAATTAACTAAACTTGTAAAAACTTTTTCTCCATTGTTAATGTATATCTCTACAATATTTTTATCTCTGATTATTCTAAAATCTATATCTCCATTTAAAGTATAATTTATTACTCTCTTTGTTCCAAATGTTTCAAGAGATTCAAAATTATTAACTGCTCCACTTCTATCAAAGATTATTCTCTTATCTTGAGAACTATAAGTTAGTTTTAATCCTTTTTTCTCCTTATCTCCAATTACAATTTCAAAATCTTTATCACAATTCAGTTTAAACTCTACATCATAGACTTTGTCTATCATTTCAATTTGAAATTCAGTATCAATCTTTTTATATATTTCTAAATTTTTTCTATACTTATTAAATTCTTCCACAGGATACATATATAATTTATCATCTATAATTTTCAATTCACGAGGAAGAGTCATCACTCCTGTCCAATCTTCCTTTGGAAAAGGGTGATGATTTACAAGCCAAGCTATCATTATTCTTCTTCCTTTATTATCTTTAAAAGTTTGAGGGGCATATAACTCAAACCCATTATCTAATACTTGAAACTCTTTATGAGTAAGTTTTCCTGTTTCATAGTCAAAATCTCCTATATAGTAACCTGCAAGATGCTCTTGTCCTTCTTTTCCTATTCCTTGTGGACTAAATACTAATATAGATTTTTCATCTAATTCAAAAAAGTCTGGACATTCCCACATAAATCCCATATTTTCTTCATAAATTTCATTAACAAATTTCCAGTTTTTAAAATCTTCACTTTGATAGAAAAGAACTCTTCCTTTATTGTCTTTTTTTCCACCTAATACCATATAGTATTTCCCATTTTTTTCCCATATTTTAGGGTCTCTAAAGTGAGCTGTACAGTATCCATCTGGAGCAACTATCTTAGGTTCAGCTAATTTTTCAAAAGTAACTCCATCTTTTGACTTAGCAAAAAGTTGTGTAGATATCAAGTCATTCTCATTTACTGTTACAGTATTTCCATACTCATTTATTTTTTTTGTAGTCATTATTACCCCAGTATAAGCAAGGTACAACTCATCATTTTTTACAAATCCACTTCCAGAAAAACAACCATCAATATCTTCAGGAATATCTGGAGAGATAGCATAGGGGTGATGTGCCCAATTAAATAAGTCATCACTTGTAGCATGTCCCCAAGTCATATTTCCCCAATATAGATTTTTAGGATTATGTTGGTAGAATAGATGATATTTTCCCTTGTAATAACAAAGGCCATTAGGGTCATTCATCCAATTTTTTATAGGTGTAAAGTGAAATAGTGGTCTTTTATTCATATTATAAAACTCCTTTTTTATTATTTTAACTAAAAAAGGGTAATAAATTAAAATTTAATCTATAACCCTTTTTATATTAAGAGAATTAAGTATTTTTAAATATAACAACAAGTTAATTTTTATTCTGCTTTTAAGATATAGATTGTTGAATCAAAATCATTAGACTTTCTAGTTCCATCAAGTACTTGTCCAGAAGATGGGTCAGTAGTCAAAAGTCCTAGATTCATTAGCTCATCTCCATAACAATTTTGAGTAGCTATCTCTTTTGGATTATTGAAGTTAGCTATTGTATAATTAAAATCTGGATTTAATCCTTGTAGTTTAACTCTTCTATATGAACAATTTACATCATTGAGTACTTTATAATATCCCACTAAAGCAATTTTTTGGTCTTTAGAAACAACCATCCAGGAAACAATGTTACTTGTAAATGGACTAAGTAAACGATAGAAAGTACCAAATTGGAAGATTTCTCTATACTCTTTAAAAAACTCTACTTGTTCACGAACTTTTCTATGTTCCTCTTCTCTTAGTTTGCTCATATCTAGCTCATATCCAAAAGCTCCAAAGAAGGCTACATTAGCACGAGTTTCAATAGGAGTCATACGTTGTAATTGGTGGTTAGGAGTAACAGAAACATGTGCCCCCATAGAAGAAACAGGGTAAACCATTGATGTTCCATATTGAATTTTTAATCTTTCAATAGCATCAGTGTCATCACTTGTCCAACATTGAGGAGCATAATAAAGCATAGCAGCATCAAATCTTGCTCCACCACTTGAACATGATTCAAATAAGATATGAGGGAACTCTTTAGTTAATCTATCATATAAATCATATACTCCTAAAACATATCTGTGGAAAACTTCTCCTTGTCTTTCAGGTGGAAGAGCTACAGAATAACACTCAGTTAAACAACGATTCATATCCCATTTAATATATGATATTTTAGAGTTTCTAATAACTTCTGCCATCATATTATAGATATAATCTACAACTTCTTTTCTAGAATAGTCTAAAACAAATTGGTTTCTTCCATGTGATTGATTACGTCCAGGAACGTGTAAAATCCAATCTGGATATTTACGGAAAAGTTCACTATTTTTATTTACCATTTCAGGTTCAAACCATAGTCCAAATTTCATTCCAAGCTCTTCTATTTTATAAGATAATCCCTCTACTCCATCTTGAAGTTTTTCCCTATTAGAGAACCAATCTCCTAATCCTTGGTGGTCATCATTTCTAGTTCCAAACCAACCATCATCTAGTACAAATAACTCTATTCCATCTTTTTTTGCTGCTCTAGCAATATTTAAGATTTTTTCATCATCAAAATCAAAATATGTTCCCTCCCAGTTATTAACTAGTATAGGTCTAACTTTATCTCTCCACTCCCCTCTTGCAAGTCTTTTTCCAAAAAGATTATGGAAAGTTTGGCTCATTGTATTTAAACCAGAATCAGAGTAAACAATTATAGCTTCTGGAGTTTGAAATTCCTCTTTAGAATCTAGATGCCAAGTAAATCCAAAAGGATTTATTCCCATAGAAATACGAGAAACATCATAAGTATCTACTTCAATTTGTGCTAAGAAATTTCCACTATATACTAGAGAAAAACCAATGGCTTCTCCTAATATTTCAGTTGTTTCAGGACGTTTTAAAGCTATAAAAGGATTTTGGTTATTACTTGATATTCCTTTAGTACTGCTTATAGCTTGTATTCCCATCTCTAATTTACGAGTTTTTATATGACGCTCTCTTGACCAAGCTCCAGAAAGATGTATCCATTCGTAGTTATAATCTGGTAAATCTAAGTTTAAGCTAAGAGCTCTAGTCAGGTCTACTGCTTTTTCTCCTTTATTTTCAAATCTAGCATTTCTAGCGATAGCATCATAATCTTCAAAAATTGTATAAGATAGAGTAAGTTCAACTTCAGTTAATTTATCTTTTAAAAGTACCTCTAGTGTCATAGCTTCTTCATCAGATTCTACATAAGTTGCTGGTAATCCTTTTAAAGATTTTTTTCCTTTAAATATGTTGTGAGATACATACTCAAACTCTGTTATTGTACTTCCATTTTCTTGTTTGATTTCAAAAGCTGGATATCTATAATCAGTAGTTCCATAACAAGGGTACTCTTGCTTTAGATGTTCTAATGAAAAAGAGTAATCTTTTTCATACATATATTGAGTCATAGGACGATTTTTACTTTCAATAAGATGTCCAAAATCATCTCTATGTCTTATTTTTTTTCCAAAATATAATTGTCCTAGTTGTCCATTTCTTAAAACTTTAATAACATAACTAATATTATTATTAAAAATATGGAACTCCTTAGTTTGTTCATTAAAAATAATATTCATTGTATTCTCCTTTATTTAAATAAAATTTAGTCATTTACAGATTCAAGTATAATATTTTTCTCTTCTGTTTTAGTTTCATAAGCAGATTTGCTACTATTTAGTTGAGCTACTTTCTCTCTTACTTCATATAATACTTTTCCCTTTAATTTATAACCTTTAACATAGATGAATAAACTACTACAAATGAAAATTAATGATGGAAGGAAAACTAACAAACGTAATCCTAAAATTGTAGTAGATGATTGTTCAACTAATGAAGCATCATATCCTAAAACAGTTAATGAAAATCCAGTTAAAAGTCCACACACAGCCATTGATGTTTTTACTAGAAAAGTTTGAGCAGAACATATAATACTTTCATTTCTCATTCCAAATTGTAATTGGTTATAGTCAATTACATCAGCAACTAAAACAGTTATTGTTCCTATAATAAGCCCAGAACCAATTTTAATTCCAATAGTTCCTAAAACTAAAAGAATAAGACTAGCAGGAGCTACAAAAGCAGAAAATCCTAATATACAAAGTCCTATGATACCAATTACACAAGCAATTTTATAAGTTGCATTACGTCCAAGTTTTCTAGCAAATAGAGGAAACATAACAAGTCCTAACATTTCAGCTAATTGACAAGCACTATAAGCAGAGAAAAGATTTAAATTTTTAGCAACATATTTTAAATAATATACCATAAAACTGCTATAAGCACTATTATATAAGTGGAATCCTAAAAGTAATCCTATATATGATTTTAAATGTTTATTTGTAGTTAATACAGTCCACATATGTTTTAAATCAATTTTTTCTTCTTGAGTTTCTAAAGAATGATTTTCTTTAACATTAAATACTGTAATAGCTAATGTAACTATATATATTAAAGCTATTAATAAAGCTCCAGCTGTATATCCAAATTTATCATTTTTATCATTACCAAAGCTCTTATTAAAGAAGTAAATTAATTGGAAACTTATTACTCCTAAAACTACATAAGAGGAACTAGCAAATATTCTAGGAATAACTCCAACTTCTTCACGTTCATGGGGATCAGATGTTAAATTTGGTAGCCAAGACCAATAAGGAATATCAAGCATAGTATATGTCATTCCAAAAAGTATATATATAGTACTGATATACACATATAAAATTTTTCCTTGAAAATTAAATGATGAAAATAATAGTACTAAAGTAATAGCATTTAAAATTGTTCCAATAGAAATCCAAGTACGAAATTTTCCAAACTTGTTATGTGTATTATCAACTATCATTCCCATTACAGGGTCATTGACAGCATCCCAAATTCTAGCAACAAAGAATAATAAACCAACAAAAGCTGGTGAAAGATAGAGAACATCTGTAAAATAAATCATTAAAAATATATTAACATAAGCTAAAATAATATCTTTTCCAAAAGCTCCTATACCAAAAGAATATTTTTCTCTAAATGATAAAGCCATAAAATAAACCTCCAAGAATAAAAAAATAACGATTTTAGTTTATTAAGATAGATTTGTGCACGTATATCTCTTAAATCAATTATAAGATAGGGAATTAAAAAATAAAATATTATTTTGTTTGATAAAACAGTTAAAATGTTGTTTATAAAAAATAGAATTAACATAAAAAAAAGTAATTGTCCTAAAAGTAAACGATAAATGAGAAAAAAACATAGACCTTGCAATAAAAAAATTAATATGATATCTTTATAATAAAAAGCTTTATTTGGAGGTAAAATGGAGAAAGCTTGTATGCTACAATTAAAAAGAGAGAACCTAAAAAAGTTAGAGTTAAAATTTTGTGGCTATAGTGAGTGTGAACCTTTACATAGCTTTGGACCAGCTTCTAGACCTATTTATATACTGCATATTGTTTTAGAGGGAAAGGGAATATATGTAGTAGATAATAAAAAATATTTTTTAAAAAAGGGACAAGGTTTTATAATAGAGCCTAATATAGTAACTTTTTATCAAGCAGATGCTAAAAATCCTTGGAAATATTTTTGGATTGGTTTTGATGGAGAGGGAGCAGAGAAATATTTAAGAGAACTTGGAATTATTCAACATAAACCAATTTTTAGAACTGATAAATTAGATGAGCTTTTTTCTCTGTTAAAGGAGATGTTGAAACGAAAAAACTTAACATTAGCTGAAGAACTTAGACTTCAAGGATTATTTTATGAATTTTTCTCTCTTATTGTAGAAGAAAATTCAATAGAAGAGAAAGATGAAAAAACTGAATTAAATCCATATGTTGATAAAATTATAGCATATATTAAAAACAATTATTGGGATGATATAAATGTCAATAATATCATTGAATATGTTGGCTTAAATAGAAGTTATCTATCCACTTTATTTAAGAAAAATATGGGGATAACAATTCAAGAATATCTTACTATTTTTAGATTATCTAGAGCTAATGAGTTACTAGATATAACCAATGAAAGTATAGAAAATATTGCTAATAGTTGTGGTTATAAAGACCCTTTAATTTTTACAAAAGCTTATAAGAAAAAATATGGAGTAACTCCTACACAACATAGAAAAAAAGATAGGAAAGAGGCAAAAGAAAATTTAATTAAGTATGAAAAGAAGATTCGAGAGTAATTTTTAAGAGTGTGAGAGAGTGTGAACTTATTTCTGTAAATTGATATTTTCTATAGATAGTATTTTTCTGCTTTTATATTTTCAAATAATCCTTTTATTTGACCATTATCTATACACTTTCCTACTCTTGACATACTATGAGTTATATTTAATTTTTCTAGAATAGATCTATATTCTAAAGATTTAAATTGACTTCCTCTATTCCTTGGAAGCTGTAAAAAGTAACAGTTCTGTTATCATATAAAAAATGCAACAGCCCCATAAATATTAAATATATAAAAAGACAAGAAATAAAATTATTTAAATCTTGTCTTTTGTTTTTTAATATTCCAAGCTTTTAATATTAACTAACTTTTTATTTTGATGAGTATTTATCAAGAAAAGTTGCTAAAGCTCTCTATCGAGGGATAGGAAAGATTTTTCTATAAAAAATAAGAGCTTTTAAGGAAAATCTTAAAAGCTCTTATCAATGTTTGATTTCTTAGGTAAGTTAATTATAGCCTATTCTAGCAAAAAAATCAAATTTATAAAAAAAGAATTGAATATAGAATAACTGAAGCTGGGAGCAAAGGAACTCCCAGCTTTTTCTTTTGTAGTCCCCCACCCCTCTCCCAAAAAATCAAATCTCAAAAGGGGAAGATTTGATTTTTCTCACAAAGGCTAATGTAAAAACTGATAAATCAGTTTTCTATAAATTAATAAGGTAAGAGAAAGCCTTTTGCTTTCT
>UQQO01000109.1 GCA_900543175.1 uncultured Fusobacterium sp. | reverse complement strand
TTTTAATATCATAATATTTTTTCTATATTAATCTCTTAAATTTTTTTAATAAAAAGTTATAATATTATCCATTTTATCTAAAGAAGATCCAGATGCAAAAATAATAGTATCTCCATAAGTAAATGAAAGTTTATAGAAACTATTTTTGCCATTACGTGAAACTTTAAATATTATATTATCCCTTGTATAGCTATATACATCTTTATCAGAAAGAACAACCTCATCAGTTACCCAAAGTGTCCAATCACTCCCTTCAACTCCATATAAACACATATCTGTTCTCTCAATTCCAATATATGTATTAGGTTTTTCATCTATTTTCCATTGCCCTTCAAAAGATTTAAAAACATCATTTAAGCTAGGATCTGCTCCATTTATACTCGCTTTAACTTCATTTGGAATTATAAATATCTCATTTCTATTGTTAGCTAAATATTTAGCAAGCACATATACTCTAGCCTTTGTCATCTCTGCTGCTCTTGAATTATGTACTAAGGGTTGCATACTTCCCCCATCAACCATTTTTCCAGCTGAAATTACATTTTCATCTTTTCTTTTTATCCATGCTCTTTGTTGATTAAGTACTTTTTTCTTCATTTCAGGATTCAACTCTTTACTAAGTCTTTTCCATAAAGAGTTAAGTTCATCATCCCAAAGCTGATATAGATCCCCAGAATAAAGATTCATCTCCATTTGAGTTTCTGCATTGGAAATATCCCCTTCATACTCATAAGCTTTCCCCTCTATCCTTGCAATCTCATCTTGAATAGTTTCAGCTTTTGCATCAGAAATATTAAAAAGTAAAATAAATGCAACAGATAATAACATTGTAATTTTTTTCATAAATTTCACCCTCTTCTCATTATATTTTAAATATAGTTTTTATTTAATTAATTCTATCCTGTTTAGTAAAATATCTTTCATAATATATGATACTAAAATTTTTATCTCCCCTCTAATATTATTTTAACATATTTTTATCTCTCAGCAACACTAATATTTTTTGTTTTATTTATTTAAAGATATTTTTTATTAAAGTTATTATTTTTTTATTTAATTAAAAGGAAATTATATTTATTTTAGAATACCTCTAATAGATGAATATTAAAAGATCAGGATTTGTAATATTAATAATCATCTATCAAATTAAATGGAGGTTTTATAATGGAAAAAGAAAGAAGAGTACGTGCACCAAGAATTGATAAGACAGCTATTAGCCCTTATGAAAACTACTGTGATGGTTATGGAGCTCCAGGGGCTCAAGGAAATGGTTATGTTTCAGTTTTAAAAGTATCAGTTGGAACAGTTGAAAAAACAGATGATTTCTTACTAGATGGAATAGTTTCATATGATAGAGCTGAGATAAATGATGCTTATGTTGGTCAAATAAATATGTTAACAGCCTCATCATTCTGTGGAATAGCAGGACAAGTATGGGGGCATGATTTAGCAGCTCACAATGATATTATAGATAAAAAAATTAAACCTGTTTTAGAAATAGATCAATATGATGGTTCTAAACTACATGTATATGATGCTAAACCACTATTAGAAGCTGGAATTGAACTATTCGGTACAGAAAAAGAAAGAAGATTTACTCTACTTCCGGGAGCTCATACAATTTGTGCAAATAAAGGGGTAACAGCATACAGACCAAAAGAAGATAGACCTTTAAAAGAGGGAGAAGCTTATGGAGTATGGTGTTTTATAGCTCTATCACTATCAGCAGATAGAGATAATTGTGCAGATCTATTTATAGAAGATGCTGGACTATGGACAAAAAACGACAGTGCTGAAGATCTAAAAGCATTCCTAGAAGAACACAGAAAATCAGTAGCATGGTCAGTTGTAAGTTGTGGACAAGATTCTCATGTTTTATTTGAAAGAACTTATGTAGGATTTGCTTATACTATAATGAAACCTGGAGAAATTGGAACTTCACTTACTTGTGCTCCATATGTAAGTTTAGCTAGAAATGCTGTTCCTTCAACAGGATTTAACTCATTAAATAAAATTTCATTAAAAGAATGGTTAAAAGATAGAGAATTAACTTCATTAGTTGAAAAAATAAAAAAATAGAGTAAAGAAAAAAAGAGACTGCTACAAGCTAATAGTTTAAACTTTTAACTTGTGCAGTCTTTTTTATAAATTATCTGTTTTTATTTAATTTTTCTCTTTGTGCTGCTTCAAATTTCTCTTTTTCATTGTAGAATACAGCGATTTCATCTTCAGGTTTTACCTCTTGTTTTAAGATATATCTTGTTTTATAATCTTTAAATAGTTTAAAGAATGTTCCACTTAAAGCAAGCATTACAGCTATGTTTACAAATGTAGGAACTGCTGTAGTAAAGTCAGCAAATAACCATACTGCTTGTCCTGGCATTCCTTTTAATGTAACTATAGCAACCATTGTAAATCCTGGCACTGGATAGAATATTTTATAGAACTTTAAGATTCCATTTTTTAATCTTGGTGATTTTTTCATAAGATGTCTTAAAATAATTTCATAGTAAGCATACCAACCTGATGAAGTTGTTACTCCAAATAGGAAGATTCCAACTGCTATAATTATCTTACTTGCAGGTCCCATTCCAGTTTCAAAAGCACTTAGTGTTAAGTCTGCTCCTGTTTTTCCACTGTTCCATACACCTGTAATAACAATTACAAAACAAGTTAATGTACAAACTACCATAGTATCTACAAATACTTCAAATGCTCCCCAAAGTCCTTGTTTAATTGGATGGTCAGTTTGAGCTGAAGCATGAATCATTGGAGAACTTCCCCAACCAGCTTCGTTACTGAATACTGATTTTGACATACCTTGTCTAACAATAAATCTAAATGATGCCCCTGCAAATCCTCCTACTGCTGCTGTTCCATTAAATGCTCCATCAAAGATAAGTTTGATTGCTGTAGGTAAGTTTTCTATATTAACTATGATGATATATAGAGCTGCTAAAATATAGAATAAACACATAAATGGAACTAATTTACCTGCTAATTTCCCTAACCCTTTGATTCCACCAATAATAATAATGTAGTTACAAACTATGTAAGCTATACTTGCATAGATAATTGGAATTCCAAATGCTGAGTTCATAGCTTCTGATACAGTATAGTTTTGAACTGTAATGAAGAATGTTGAGAAGATTCCTCCTCCAAATATTACTGCTGGTATAATCCACCATTTATGCCCTTTTTCTTCCCCAAGACCTTTTTCCATATAATAAGTAGGTCCACCATAAAGTTCACCTTTTTCATCTCTTTCTCTGTAGTAAACCCCTAGAGCAACCTCTGCCATTTTTAAGATCATTCCTACAAAAGCTGCAATCCATAACCAAAATAGAGACCCTGGACCTCCTACTGCCATTGCTGTAGCAACTCCCCCAATGTTTCCAACTCCTACTGAACCTCCAATAGCTGTAGAAACTGCCTCGAATGGAGTGATTAGTCCTTCTCCACCCTCTTCTCCCTTATTTCCTTTCTTTATTATTTTCATAATAGTTTCAGAAAATATATGTCTTAAATGTACAACTTGGAAGAATCCAGTTTTGAAAGTAAAATAGAATCCCGTTCCCAAAATGATAACAATTATTGGTAATCCCCAAAGGAAGTTTACCAAAGCCTCAAAAAACTTTAACATTTTTTTACCCCCTATGCTTTTTTATATAAAACCTCTCCACCTACAACTGTAGCCACAATGTTTGTAGAAAGTATTTCATCTTTTTTAATTTTAAAGATATCTCTATCTAAAACTACAAAGTCTGCCAATTTTCCAATTTCTAAACTACCCTTAATATTTTCATCAAAAGCAGCATATGCACTATCAACTGTATAACATCTTATTGCCTCTTCCACTGTTAGCTTTTCTTCTGGAAGCCAACCACCAATTGGATATCCACTTATATCCTCTCTATTTACTGCACAGTGAATAGCTTTTATCACATCAGCACTGTCAACTGGAGAGTCTGAACCAAAACAAAGTTTTATTCCTTCATTTAACATAGTTTTCCAAGTGTATGATTTTGATGCTCTCTCTTTTCCAATCCTAGCCTCTACAATATGTAGATCATAATCTAAGAATATTGGTTGAATATAAGCGATTATTCCCATCTCTTTTATTCTCTTTATAAGCTCTAAATTTGTTATTTGACAATGAACAATTCCATCCCTTCTCTTAGCTGGATCTGGAAGTTTTTCATAGCTATCTAATACCATTTTTATAGCCCCGTCACCTATTGCATGAACTGCAATTTGATACCCTAGAGAATCTGCATATTTTGTTAATTTATCAAACTCTTCCTGAGTATATGTAACTACCCCTCTGTTGCTCTCTTCCCCCTCATAAGGCTCTAGCATCAAAGCAGTTTTTCCCCCTAAAGAACCATCAAGTAACATTTTAATTGGACCTATCTTGAAAAGATTGTCTCCTTTATTTGGTGTAAGTCCACTTTCATAAAGCTCCTTTACTCTTTCAACTGTGTCCATAAAACATTGCTCATAGACTCTTACCTTTAATTTTCCCTCTTTTTTTAACTCCTCATAAGCTTTTACTATCTTCATAAAGTCTTTATCTGGGAAAGATGAAAAATCATCTGTTTGAACTGAAGTGATTCCCATAGCTAAAAATTTATCTGTTGTATCTAAGATTATCTCTTTTAATTCCTCTACTGACAGTGGATCTATATGTGAGTAGATCAATTCAAGTGCATTTTCAGTAAAAAGTCCCTTGTCATAATCTATCTCTCCACCAAAACATTTAGTATCTCTTGTTATTCCACAAACTTCCATAGCTTTACTATTTACTACAAGGACATGTCCACAAGTTCTTGTATAACATACTGGTATAGTTGTAGAAATTTTATCTAAATCTTTCTTTTCAGGTATTCCATTTCCCTCTAAAAATAGATCTTGATTCCACCCTCTACCTAATATCCATCCCCCATAAGGTTGTGCTTTTTTCCCTAATTCAATCAATTCAGCTATTGTTTTACAGTGATGAAGTTTTACCTTTTTCTCTGTATAACCATAGTTCATAAAGTGTACATGGCTGTCATTAAACCCTGGAACTATTGTTTTCCCTTCAAAATCTACTATCTCTTCAGCCTTTTCTCCATAATTTTTCAGTGCTTCCTCTGTTGAGCCAGTAAAAATGATTTTTTCATTCTCTAATACTAAAGCCTCGTAAACTGTATTCTCTGAATTAAAAGAATGAAATTTTCCATTCTTAAATATTTTCAATTACTTCACCTCACAATGTTTTACAAAAGTTTCAAATATCTTTTTCATCTCTTGATTTCCTCTAGCTGTCATCATTTCAGGATGCCATTGAATTCCATAGAGGAATTTATGAGATTTCATTTGAAAAGCTTCTACTACTCCATCATTTGCTGTTGCTATAACTGTTAATCCATCTCCTAATTTATCAACAATTTGATGATGGAAAGAGTTTGTAGCTACCTTTTCTCCATAAAGTTCAGCTAGCATATTTTCCTTATCAACTATATTTACAATATGTGTTGCTAATTCTGGATATAAATCTTGTCTATGTTTCAAATAATCCTTCCCAAAATATCTCATATCTTGAAATAGAGTTCCGTTGAAATATGTGTTTATAAGTTGATGTCCTCTACAAATTCCAAGAATAGGTTTCCCTGTCTTTAAAAACTCCTCTAATATTATCATTTCACACTCATCTCTCTCTGGTGAAATAACTCCTATTCCCTCTTTAAAATCTTGTCCATATAGGAATGGATTTAAGTCAGCACCTCCTGATAAAAGAAGTCCATCCATTAACTCTAATTGAGCTTTTATTATCTCTCTATCACTTGTAACTGGAATAACTAATGGAATTCCCCCTCCTGCTACAACTGCTTTAGTGTAATCTATACTTACAGTAGTTCTATGATAATTTCTTAATCCCTCTTCCTTTTCGTGAGCTGATGTAATTCCTATTATCGGTTTTCTTATCATAAAAGTTCCCCCCTTATTTTAATATTTTAGTATCTATATAATAATTATTTTTCTATTTGAAGTTTTCTACTACAATATACTACTTTTTTGTAGTTAAGTCAACAATTATTTTTATTTCGTATGATTTATTTTAATTCAATTAATTTTTAAAAAGAACAATATAGTTATTTTTCAGCATATTTAAAAGCTTTTTATCATTAAAAATTAAAAATAAAGGACTTTTTTAATATAGTTATTAAATATTTATAATTAATATTTTTAATCTTTTATATTATATTTTAGTAATAAAAAAAGAGCTATGTAAACCAAATTTGATCTACACAGCTCATTACTACTATCTATTAAAAATACAACTTACTCCATTTTCCCCTTTACATCTATTGCAAGAGATACATTTAGCTCTTGCTCTATCTCCACTTCCCCATCTATTAGGTAGGTTAGGTTCACGAATAAGTGGACGAGCAAAGGCAAAATACTCAATACTACTATTATTTAAAATCTCCTCTACACTATCAATATCTCTATTTCCTCCAACAAGTATAACAGGAACATTATTGTCCTCAGCAACTATATTAGCAAAGGCTTTAAAATAGCTTTCCTCCTCTGGTGATGTAACTTTTCTAATAGCATTTCCTCCACTTATTTCAATAAAGTCCATTCCCATCATAGCCATTCTTTCACATATCCATGAGCTTTCACCAAAGTTAAATCCACCATCTGTAAAGTCATCACAGTTGATTTTCATACCAACTATAAAGTCATCACCAACAGCTTCTCTTACTGAAAGATAAGTATCTATTAGAAGTCTTCCTCTTCCATCAACATCTCCACCATACTCATCTTCTCTTTTATTAAATAATGGATTTAAAAATTGACTAATCAAATATCCATGAGCAGCATGAATTTCAACACCATCAAAACCACTCTCTTTAGCTCTAGCACTAGCATCTTTAAAAAGTTGTACTACCTCATCTATCTTCTCTTTTGACATCTCTACAGCTTCAACTCCTGTAATTGGGTTTACATGAGCAGAAGGTCCGTAAATAGTTTTCCCTAAATTACTATTATTTCTACCTTGTGATCCTCCAGCTACAAGTTGTATAAATATCTTAGCTCCATAAGAGTGAACCATATCTGTAAGCTTTTTATACTCTTCTATAAAAGAGTCATCATATATTCCCAACATATTAGGAGCTGGAATATCATCTGGATTCACAGTAACAAAACTTGTTATAATTACCCCTGTTCCCCCCCTGTCTCTTATACACATTGACGCTGCCGACGAAGAGGATAGTGTAGATCTCG
>UQQO01000108.1 GCA_900543175.1 uncultured Fusobacterium sp. | reverse complement strand
ACCTAAAGGAGATTAAGTTAGAAAAAAATAGTTTATCATTAAAAATAGATGGTAAAGAGTTTCTAAATAAGCTAATAAATGAGATTACTAAATTAAAGTTAGAAAATAGGAAACTAAAGATCTTAGATTTTAATTTGGATATACAAGAGGTAAAGTTAGAAAAGTGTAAAAGGTTATTGGAAGATAAAATATTAACAATAGAGTTTTTAACACCAACACTATTTAAAATAGGTTCTAATTTTAAAGGTGAGTATTCCAACTATCTATTTTTCTCTTGGTTATTGAGAAAATTTAATAAACTTCTTCCTAAAGAAAATAAAATCAACATTTCAAGAGAGAGTATTGAAAAAATAAGTGTAGTTGAAAATAGTTTGGAAAGTGTAGAGGTTCAATTAAAAGATTATACAGCAACAGCTTTTAAAGGAAAATTAAAGTTAAATTTTAAAAATATAGATAATGAATTTATTGAAAATTTTGAAAATATATTAAATTATGGGATTGAAAATGGAAAAATAAAAATGGTTATGGAAAGATAAAAATAAATAGCTAGGGGGTATTTATGTCAAGATATATTATGACTGTGGAAACAGTTAAAATTAAAGATTTTTTATTTTCTACTAATAAGTTGAGAATAATAAGAGGAGCAAGTTATCTTTTAGATTATCTAAATCAGATAGTTGTTCCAGAAATATTAAAAAATAATGGGGTAAAAAAAGAGGATATTATCTATATAGGAGCTGGAAATGCTAAGTTTTTTGTAGATAGTGAAGATATAGCTAAAAAAATAGCCAATGAAGTAAAAAAAGCATATAAAATAAAAGCTCCTAATTCAAAAATTGTAGCCTCTTTTGCTAAAACAGAGTATAAAGTTGGTGGAGACAATAGCAAAAATAAGAGAAAGATTTGGGAAGATATAGATGAACTAGCTAAAAATACAGCAACTGAAAAGAGCAAAGGTTTCCCAATGATGAATCTTGACTTTATAGGAGTTGAGAAGTGTGAACTTTGTGGAAGAAACTCAGCTCAAATATCAGTGGAGAATTTAGAGAGAGATTTAGAAAATATAGGTTTAAATGTAAAAGATGGAAGGGTAAAACTTGATAATTTTTCAGTAGAAAATGATTACCTAATAGAAGATGATTATTCAATAGAGATTCCAAAACTTAGAGAGCAAATAAAGGATTTAACAGGAACAAAAAATGGAACTGGAGATAATAAGGGAATTATCTGTGAAGAGTGTTTAAGAAAGCTTATATTCTCAAATAGAGTTAAAGATACTAAAAGTGAAAAGAAAATAAGTTTCTATAATAATATGAAAGAGGAATATAAAGATGATATTGAGCTTGGAACAGAGATAAGTGACTATGAAAATGGAAAGAGCTTTATAGGGTTTATGTATAGTGATGGAGATGGTTTGGGAGATTTTTTAAAGAATGTATCTGATAAGTTTAAAAAAGAAACTGACAATCCAAAAGTTGAAGAGGAATATTTAGAATTTTTAAATAAATTTAGTGAAACATTGGATAGAAATACAAAAGATGCACTTCTTGAAGCTATAAAGGAGATATTTGCTGAAAAGAAAGATGAAAAGAGATTTGGAGAGTTTTTAATTGTTGGTGGAGATGATGTTTGTGCAGTATTTAATCCAGAGTTAGTATTAGAACTTTCTGAAAAATTCCAAAAAATATTTGAAGAGAAGATGAAAGATTATATACAAGGAACAAAGGCAAAGGATAGCAGTATAACATCTTCATCAGGGGTTATTATAGCAAAATCTAAAACACCTGCCTTCCAACTTTTTGAGCAAGCATTAAAACTTCAAAAACTTGCTAAAGCTAAAAGATATGAACATAGTGCTAAAACAGGATTTATTGATTTCCAAGTTATAGGTTCTGAAGGTTGTGTTGATATAGATAGCTTTAGAAAAACAATAAATAAAAAAGATGAAGTTAAGAAAAAAGATAATCTAGTTATGGAAAGACCATATGCTATTGATATAGAGGAAAGTTCAAAAGTTAAAAATGTAGAGGAATTATTTACTACAATAAATGAGCTTAAAAAGATTAATTTTCCAAAGAATAAATTAAGATATATTTATGAGCTAAAGAGAGATGAAAAATTAGAAGATTTTGAAAAGAAAATGGAGTTTATAAATATTCTTTCTAAAATGAAAGATGAACACATTAACTTTATAAAGGAAAATTATAATATTGACTATGATTACCAAGAGTTTGAAAAATATTTTAACAATATTTTTGATATTGTAGAGCTATATGATTTTGTAGGTGGTGAAGCTGATGAAAATTAATTACACAGTTAAACTTAAAACTCCTGCTCTTACAGCATCTTTAGGGATAATAGGGAAAGATATAGATGTAGTTGTAAAGGTAGATAGTAAAGGAAAACCATTTTTTAATGGAAAGCATATAAAGGGGATTTTAAAAGAGAGAGTAACTCAATTTAAGTTGGGATTGGGAGAATCTGAAGAGGAAACAAAAAAATTTATAGATAAATATTTTGGTAAAGAGGGAAATTACATTAAAGATAATAACTTTGATAAGATAAGATTTTCCAATTTAGTTTTAGTTGATAAGAATAATTACAACATTGATGATAGATATGGAATAAAAATAGATAGAAAAACTAGAACAACTGTTCACAACTCTCTTTTTAGATATGAGCATATAACAGCTGGAACAGAGTTTAAGGGAGATATAGAAGTTCCTGATAAGATAGATAGAGAGGATCTGAAATTTATATTAGCTTGTCTATTCCACTTAGATACTATTGGTGGTTTTAAATCTAGGGGAATTGGAAAAGTAGATGTATTTATTAAAGAAAGGGAGTTAAAATATAAAAAAAATGAAGATACTATTGATAATATAATATCTGAAATTTTAAAAAGTAACAATGAAAATTCAAAAGCAAATTTAAATAGAAAATTAAAAAAATATAGTTATATATTAAGTTTAAAAGAACCATTTATATTGACAGGTAGAGAGATAGGAAACTATGTGGAAGTGAGAGATTCTATTCAAGGGTCAACAGTTAGAGGAGCTATGATAGAGCATTTTGCAAAATCTAAAGATGTTTCATTGGAAGATTTGCTTTGTATAGAGGCATCAGATGCAACTTCTGGAGATATAAGTTTAGCTAGTAAATTTATAACTAAGTATGCAATAGATGGAGATAAGATAGAGACAGATAAGATAGTAGATCCTAGAAATGAGATAGAGGATAAATCTAAGGGAAAAGTGGTAAAATTAGAGAGAAAAGGAACATCTATGCTAAAGGCAAAGGGAAATGAGATTAGCATAGCTATCAATTCACAAACAAAATCAGTAGAAGATGGAATGCTGTTTAATAGTGAGTATCTACAATGTGATGAGAAATTAATTGGAGATATAGTTTTACCAGAGGGATTGGTTGATGAAAATAAGAATTATACAATCTATCTTGGAAAGATGAAATCAAAAGGTTTTGGAAAAGCTGTTATAACATTTGGAAAATATGAGAAAGAGAGAGCTAATTTAAAAGCTAGAATAGAAAAGTTACAAAAACAAGCTAATGAAAAGATTTTAACTTTTGATCTTCAATCAGATTTAATTTTACCATTTAACACTATATACAATGTAGGGGAGCAATTTAAAGCATTAGTTGGAATCTCAGAGTTGAAATTTGAAGAGAGCAAGAGCTATATTAACACAGGGAAACTAGGGGGATACAATATAATTAACAATATTAGAAAAGTTGATGAGTTGGTAATCACTAGAGGAAGTGTTTTAACTTATGAGATAGATGATTTTAATAGTATTTTACCAAAACTTGAAGAGATTGAGGAGAAAGGGCTTGGACTTAGAAAGAATGAGGGATTTGGAAGAGTGAAAATCTCTAGTGAGAGAGGTGAAAAATAGTGGAATTTGAAGTTGTAAGAAAGAAAAAAGAGTATAAAAGTGAATTTCTTTTTGGAGAGCTTGAAGAGAGAAAAGAGATTAAAAAAGATAGTGAAAAATTAGTTGAGAGCAAAGAGGAGATATTAAAAAAATATATTGAGGGGGAAGAGTTTAAAAGAGCTTTAGATGAGGTAAACTCTAGCCAACTAAATAGATTTTATTCAATTTTAGAGGGTAGAAACTTTTCATTTCAAAGTAAAGAGATAGAGAAATTTGTTGAAGAACAGATTAAGAGAAATGAAGAAAATAAAGGAACAAAAGAGTTCTATGAGTTTTTCAAAAAAAATTTTTTAGAAAATAGTGAGTTCCAAAGTGAAAATAAAAAGAATAGAGTAATTTTTGAGATGATAAAAAGATATGTTAGATATAGCATTGGTGCAAAAAAATTAAAAGAAGAAAAATTAGATGGAGAAAAGGGGGAAAATTAATATGGATTTTTCAAAATTTGAAAATAGATATAAGGTAACAGGAGAATTAACAGTATTAACTGCTTTACATATAGGAAGTGGAAAAGAGGGGGAAAATCATGATTCTCCATTTATGAGTTTAGAGGTAAATGGTGAGAAATTATATTATATTCCCGGTTCTTCATTTAGAGGATATTTAAGCACTAAGTTAGAGAGATTTTTAGAAGAGGATAATGGAATAGTTTTAAAGGATAAAAATACAAATGAGAGATTAAACTCTGCTGATGTTAAACTAATTTTTGGTTATACTAATTTAGATGGAGAAAAGGATGAGGTTAAAAATAGAGTAGCTAAAAAATTAGGTAAAGATTTAAAACAGATAGATAGTTTTAAAAGTATGGCTGGAAGAATACATATAGCTGATATGAAAATATTATCTGATGTTGATTCTATAAAAAGAGATGGAATAAAAATTGATAGAAATACTGGGGCAACTGAAAAGGGAGCTAAATTTGACTATGATGTATTACCATCTGGAACAAAGTTTAAATTTGTTATGGAATTAGAAAATCTTGAAAAGTATCAAATTAACTTAGTAGCTTTAGCTTTACAAGATATTCTTGAAGGGGATCTTTTTGGAGGTAAACTTTCAAGAGGTATAGGAAAGTGTAGATTAGATATAAAAGAGATTGAATATGTAGATAAATCAAATCTAAAAGAATATATTTTCAAGAGAAAAATGGGAACTCTTAAAAAAGAGGATTTCTTAAAAATAGATGATATTGATTTAGTAATAGAATAGGAGGGAGCTATAATGAGAGAGTTTTTAAGATTAGACAACAAATTAATTTTAAAATTAAAAATAAAACCATTGTCTCCCCTATTGATAAAATTAGGAAATAAAGAAAAAGATAGTGAAGATAAAGATGGGAACTACATAGGATTTTTAACTACTGAATCAAGTACAGGAACAAAATTAGAATATAATGGTGGTAGTGAAAAAATCAGTGAAGATAATAGAAAAGGGGAGATTTATATCCCTGGATCTAGTTTAAGAGGAGCATTTAGAGATAGAACTTTAGATATTTTTGAAAATAATGAAGAGGAAGTAAAAAAACTTTATGGAAAATCTGATGATGATAAGTCTCAAAAAACAAGAATCTTTATTGGAGATGCTTTTCTATATAAAGTTGATGATAGAAAGAGATTTTATTCTGATAGTGACAAGATCAGTGAAAGTTTAAAGGATATTTTAAAATCTAGATCTATCACTCCAATAGATCACTTTTCAGGAAAGGCAACTGTTCCATTAAAATTTGAATACACTACTAAAAATTTTCTTAGTGAAATAACTGTAAATAATATCTCTCTTAAAGAGTTAAAAACTTTATACTTTATTTTAAGAGATAGTATAAATGGGGAATTAAGAATCGGAAACTCTAAAACAAGGGGATTTGGACAGATTGAGTTAGAGATTGAAGAGATGCTGTATTATAAATATTTTGGGAAAAAAGAGCTTGTAAAAGATATGAATAAATACTTTGAAAGAGTAGAGAAAAAATCAATAAAAATAGGAGATAAATATCTATGTGAGGCTTTGAAATTAAAGGAAAACTTTAATAAGATAGATGTGGAAAATCCAAATGAGTTTATTAAGGCTCTTTTTGCAGAGGTGGAATAATGGAAGATTTAAAAGTGTTTAATTTAGATGAGATAAAAGAGAGATTAAAAGAGGAAAAAGATCTAACTATACAATATATTGACTATGATAGAGAGGAAAAAATATATAGAGGGGAGTTAGAAACTCTGGATACAAATTTCTATAAGTTGTATATTTTTAATGATAACTTTATGATAACTGCTTTTAATTTTGGAGATGGAGATATTAGATATAGTGAAATCAAAAAAAGCGATATTGTAGATGAGGAGATTAAATACTATTATCTAAACGATGGAAAGAGATTAAAAGTTAGATTTGGGAAAAAGAATGGGATAGAGACTTTCCAATATATTGATATAGTTGGAGGTGAGAGATAATGGGAAGAAATCAAAATCAAAGAAAAAGTTTTTCAAGAGAAGAACTTGCAAAACAATATGGAATAGAAATAGAAGTTGAGGAAAAGCAAGAAGATTATTCTAAATATGAGCCTAAAAAATATAAAGAAAGAAACAATTTTACTCCAAAAAGTTCTAACTCAACTTTATTTACCTATCCTTTTAACTTTGTTTCCTTAGGAGATAAAGTAGAAAAAGAAGAGAGAAAATTAGGAAAAAATAGTGGTAAACTAGAGTGTAGTTTAATAAATTATACTCCAATTTTTACAGGTGGAGAGAAATCAAAATCAGGAAAACATACTACTGAACAATTTTTAGAAGATAAAGATAACTACATAATTTCAGCAAGTACACTTAAAGGCGAGATTAGAAATATTATAGAAACTATCACTCACAGTTGTATAAGATGTAAAAATGAAGAGATAGTTCCTGAAGAGTTTAAACCTTGTGATAATTTAAAAAGACTCTGTTTTGCTTGTAGATTATTTGGAACAACTGTAGAAAAGGCAGATGAAAACGGAAACTCTGCATATAGTGGAAGAGTTTATTTTAGTGATGCAAAACTTCCAAAAGTAGGTAATTCTACTACTGTAATTACTTTAAAACCTATGGGAGAGCCTAGAGAAACTTTAAAAAAATATTATTTAGATAGATTTGGAGAAATAAGAGGAAGAAAGTTTTATTGGCATCACACAAATCAATTAGAAAATAAGAAAAACTATCAAAATTATGAAAATATAATAAAAGATAGAGCTAAACCAACAACTACAACAGTTCATTTTTTAAAGCCTTTGAAAACATTTTCTTTTAAAGTGGAATTTAAAAATTTAACAGATATTGAGTTGGGAATGTTAATTTATGCTTTAGAACTTGAAAAAGATCTACTTCATAAGATAGGAAGAGGAAAAGCATTAGGTTTAGGTAGTTGTAAAATAAGTATAGATTCTTTTGAATTATTTGAAGAAAATAGATATAATTTTTCATCATTTACTCCTAATAGAAAAGTAAAGGATAAAAATATCTATCTTGAAAAGATTAAAAATAGATATTTAGAAAATAATTCTCAAGTAAAACAATTAAGAGT
>UQQO01000107.1 GCA_900543175.1 uncultured Fusobacterium sp. | reverse complement strand
AGCCGGCCTGAGAGGGTGAACGGCCACAAGGGGACTGAGACACGGCCCTTACTCCAAAGGCTAACATCATATTTTCAATAACTTCTCTCATATCTAGAAGTGGAAAGAGGAAAAAAGCTTTCTCTATTTTTTTCTCTTTATAAGCTAAAAGACTAAAATAAGTTCCTATACTATTAGTAAATAGAGATATAGTATTCCATTTTTCTTTAAGCATATTATAAATATCACTTAATTCTTTTTTGCAAACTTCTGGATTTATAGGAGTACTTTCATTTTTTCTTTCTCCATGTTTTGGCAGATCAAAACTTAAAACCTGATACCCATATTTTTCAGAAACTTTAGCTAATATCTCTATTGGAACATCTGCTTTATTAGACATCATTCCATGGACTGCTAATATTATTTTATTACTTTCATTTCCCCACAAAATAGCTGGGATATTATTTATTTTAAAATTTTTTTGTTTTATCATTTTTTCTCCTATTAAAAAGCGAAGCAATTCTTATCATCAAAAATCGCTCCGCTCTATCAATTATTATTTTTTAAATCTCTCTAGTATACTCTTTTAGCCACTCTTTCTCTTCAGCAGTTAAATATGGAGATACTTTATCAAATACCATTTTATGATAAATGTTCAAAAATTCTCTCTCATCTTTTTCTAACATCTCTGGAATAACTCCATCTAAATCAAGGGGAGCATAAGTCATTGTTTCAAATTCCATAAATTGCCCAAAAACTGTTTTCTCAGCTTTTTTAACTATCAATTCATTTTCCAATCTAATTCCATGAGAACCTTCTATATATACACCAGGCTCATTTGTAACTGTCATTCCCTCTTCTAAAACTTGTGGATTAGTTTGGAATCTTATTCCTTGTGGTCCTTCATGTACATTTAATAAAAATCCTACTCCATGTCCTGTTCCACATTTATAATCTATTCCTCTTTCCCATACTGGTCTTCTAGCTAAAATATCTAAGTTAGTTCCTCTAGCTCCATATAAGAATTTTACTTTAGATAGAGAGATCATTCCTTTTAATACCAATGTAAAGTGCTCTTTTATCTCCTCTGAACACTCACCTAAAACAAATGTTCTAGTTATATCTGTTGTTCCATCTAAATATTGAGCTCCTGAATCTATAAGCAATAAATTTCTTGGATATAATTTACTATTTGATTTTTCATTTGCACTATAATGCATCATAGCAGCATTTGCTTCATAAGCTGATATAGTATTAAAACTAGGTTCTATATATAGTTCCTGTTCCTTTCTATACTCTTCTATTTTATCACTTACACTTATTTCACTCATTTCAAATTTTCCAATATTAGTTTTTAACCAATACATAAATTTAGTTACTGCTACTCCATCTTTTAAATGAGAATTTCTTAAATTTTCTAACTCTACTGGATTTTTACAAGCTTTCATCAATGTTGTTGGATTACTTCTATCTAAAATAGTTCCTTTTATACTATTGCAGATTAGATAATTCACCTTATCATTATCTAAAAGCACTATCTCATTCTCACTATTTTTTACATCTTCATATACTTCAAAATAATCTTTTATCTCAACACCATTTTCTTCTAAATATTCTCTTACTTCATTATTTACTTTTTTACTATCTATATAAAGAGTAACTTTATCTTTTGAGATAATTGAATATGCTAATGTAACTGGATTATTTTTAATATCTCTACCTCTTATATTAAATAACCAAGCTATATCATCTAAAGAAGTTAAAATATGCTTATCTACCTTTAAAGTTTCCATTTTTTCTCTCAATTTATTTAATTTGCTTTTAAAGCTTTCTCCAGCATATTTTTCATCTAATATAAAAACTTCTGTTATTGGTAAAGATGGTCTATCCTTCCAAATTTCTCCTACCAAATCATATTTATCTTCTAATGTTATATTTTTATTTCCAAATTCATTTTTTAGATCAAATATAGTTTTCCCAGATATAACCTTTCCATCAAATCCTAAAGTTTCACCATTTTTTAAATTTTGATTAATATATTCTGAATATGTTGGAACTCCCTCTTCTCCCATTTTAAAAAGAGTTATTCCACTACCTTGTAGTTGCTTTTTAGCTTGTATAAAATATCTTCCATCTGTCCATAGTCCGGCTTTATCCTTTGTTACTACAACTGTTCCTGCTGATCCTGTAAATCCTGAGATAAACTCCCTTGATTTAAAGTATTCTCCTACATACTCACTTTGATGATAATCTGATGATGGAATCAAATAGATATCTATATTTTTCTCTCTCATCAAAGTTCTTAGTTGTTCAAGTCTTTCAACTACACTATTCAAAAAAATCACCCCTATTTAATATATTTTATTCAACAGTAACTGACTTTGCTAAATTTCTAGGTTTATCTACATCTAACCCTTTAGCTACTGCTGTATAATATGCTAATAATTGTGCTGGTATCACTGCTAAAACAGGAGCTAAAATATCATCAATATCACTAATAGCTAACACTTCATCAGAAACATCTATTATATCCTTATAGCTATTTTTAGTTATAGAGATAATATATGCCCCTCTGGCTTTTAATTCTTTTATGTTAGATACAACTTTTTCTATCATATCCTCTTGAGTAGCTACTACAACTACCATTGTACCATTTTCTATTAAAGCAATTGTTCCATGTTTTAACTCTCCAGCTGGGAAAGCTTCAGTATGAATATAAGTTATCTCTTTCATTTTTAGAGATCCTTCTCTTGCTACTTTTTCATCAATACCTCTTCCTATATAGAAACCATTTCTTTTATCTTTTATAGTTTCAGCTATCCCTTTTATTTTTTCTTTTGAATCAAAAATTTCTTCTATTTTACCACTTAAATTGTATGCTTTCAATATATAATTTTTATATTCAGCCTCTGTTATTTTGTTAAGTTTTAATGCTATCTCTAGTGATAACAGATAAAAAGTTATAACTTGTGCAGTATAAGCCTTTGTTGAAGCCACTGAAATCTCTGGTCCAGCTAGTGTATAAATTACTACATCTGCTTCTCTTGATATAGTTGATCCTACTACATTAGTTATAGCTATTGTCTTTGCTCCCTTAGATTTTGCCAATCTCAATGCCATTAAAGTATCTAATGTCTCTCCAGATTGACTTACGAAAACAACTACATTTCTTTCATCAATAATTGGATCACTATATCTAAACTCAGAAGCTATTTCTACATTAGATCTAAATTGAGCTATTTTTTTTAGATAGTTAGCCCCTTGTAGTCCTGCATAATATGCTGTTCCACAAGCTACTATATCTATCTCTTGAACCTTACTAAAATCTATCTCCTCAAAAAGATCTGTAAGTTTCTCTTTACCATCCTCTTTTGTATAAAATTCTAGAGTTTTATTTACAACTTCTGGTTGCTCCTCTATCTCTTTTAACATAAAGTGTGGGTATCCATTTTTACTAGCTTGCTCCATATCCCATTGAATTTTATTAATCTTTTTATCAATAAGATTTAGATTTTTATCATACACCTTTACTTCTTCTTTTTCTAAAATTCCTATCTCATCATTTTCAAGAAAAATAACATCTCTAGTATATTTTAAAATTGCTGGAACATCTGAGGCAATAAAATTACTATTTTTACCTACCCCTATAATCAATGGACTCTCTTTTCTTGCACACACTATTTTTTCAGGTTCTGCTTCATGAATTATTCCTAAAGCATAACTTCCTCTTAATCTCTCTGTAACTTTTTTCAAAGTTTCTAATAGATCGCCATTATAAAAATATGAAAAAAGTTGAGCTACCACTTCACTATCAGTATCCGATATAAATTTATATCCTTTCCCAATAAGTTCTGATTTTAAAGCTGAATAGTTTTCAATAATTCCATTGTGAACTATTGCTACCTTTCCATCACAACTACAATGAGGATGTGAATTAATATCACTTGGAACTCCATGTGTTGCCCATCTAGTGTGTCCTATTCCTACATTAGCAAGATGTACCTTCTCTTTTAAAGACTCTTTTAAATTAGATAATTTACCACTTTTCTTATCTACAAAGATTCTTCCCTCTTCTACAACTGCTAACCCAGCAGAGTCATAACCTCTATATTCAAGTTTACTTAACCCATCCAAGATTACCTCTACTGCTTGTTGATCATTACCTACATATCCTATTATTCCACACATATGTATTCCTCCTATTTATATTTAATTTTAAATGTTCATAGGAGATTTGTTACAGTTGCTCCTTTGTAATAGAAGTCACCTTCTATCTTTACTAGCAACGGTTGTAACCACCTCTGAGAAACCCGCCGAATTTTCGAATATCTCAGTCCTCGTCAACTTTATTAAAAATAAAGTTCTGGCGCTTGTCTTATATAAAATCTCCGTTCACTATTATAATATATAAAAAAAGGTTGGTCAATAAAAATATCAACCAACCTTATATTTTATAATTTATTTAATTTTAAATTTAGCTTATTTTCCAGCTTTTGCTTTTTTTAATTCTTCAGCTAGTAATGGAGCTATTTTATTAGCATCTCCTACGATTCCTAGGTCTGCAACATCAAATATAGGAGCATCTTTATCTTTGTTGATAGCTACGATATATTCAGATTCTTCCATACCTGCAACGTGTTGGATAGCTCCTGAAATTCCACATGCGAAGTAGATATCAGGTCTAACTGTTTTACCAGTTTGTCCAACTTGTCTGTCGTGATCAATGTATCCAGCGTCTACTGCTGCTCTTGAAGCTGAAACTGTTGCTCCAATTTCTTTTGCTACTGATTCTAGAGCTGCGAAGTTTTCAGCAGAACCAATTCCTCTTCCTCCAGAAACTAGTATTTTAGCTTCAGAAATATCTACTTTGTTAGCAGTTTCTTTAACTACTTTAACAATTTTTACTTTCATTTTAGAAGTGTCTAGAGTTACAGGGAATTTTTCGATTTCTCCTACTCTTCCTTCTTCTCTAGGAGCTTTTTGCATAACTCCAGGTCTTACTGTTGACATTTGAGGTCTGTGATCTGGACAAACGATTGTTGCCATTAAGTTTCCTCCAAATGCAGGTCTTGTCATTTCTAGTCCTTTAGTTTCTTCAGAAATTTCAAGTTTTGTACAGTCAGCTGTAAGTCCAGTTTTCATTCTTGAAGATACTCTTGGTGCTAGGTCTCTTCCTAAAGTAGTTGCTCCGAAAAGAACTATTTCAGGTTTTTTAGCATCTATTATAGCTTTAAATACTTGTGCATAAGCTTCAGTATCATAGTTTTCTAATCTAGCTTGATCTACAACTATTACTTTGTCAGCTCCATATTCAACAAGAGTTTTAGCTAATCCTTCAACATTATATCCTATTAAAGCTGCTGTTACTGGTACATCTAATTTAGCTGCTAATTCTTTAGCTTTTCCGATTAGTTCTAAACCTACGTTTTGAACTACCCCATCTCTTTGTTCTGCAAATACTAATATTCCTTTATAATCATTTAAATTCATTATCTTATCTCCTTTGTCTTAAGGTTCATTTGTTAAATAACAAATTTTTCTTTTAATTTTTCTATAATTAAATTAACTGCTGCTTTTGTATCAAGATCATCAAATACTTTACCAGCTTGTTTAGCTCCTTTAGTAAATGATTTTTTAACTTTTGTAGGTGATCCTGCTAGTCCTATAACTGCTGGATCAACTGTGATACTATCAAAGTTCCAAGTTTCAACTGGTTTATCGAAAGCTTCTACAATTCCTTTAACTCTCATATATCTAGGTTGATTAGCTTCTGATAATACAGTGATTAAAGCAGGAAGTTGAACATTTACTAAGTAATATCCATCTTCTACAGCTCTTTCAATTGTTAATGAATTATCTTCTTTATTATATTGCATATTTTTTACATAAGATACTTGAGGTAATCCTAAGTGTTCAGCTATTTGTGGACCTACTTGTGCAGTATCTCCGTCAATTGCTTGTCTTCCAGCGATGATTAAGTCAGCTTCTATATTTCTTAAAGCTGCTGCAATTGTATTAGAAGTAGCTAGAGTATCAGCTCCTCCGAATTTTCTATCTGTTAAAAGAATAGCTCTGTCTACACCCATTGCATAAGCTTCTCTTAAGATTGCTTCTGCTTGAGGTGGTCCCATTGTGATAACTGTTACATGAGCTCCATATTGATCTTTTAATCTTAAAGCTTCTTCTAATCCAGCTTTATCGTCTGGGTTCATGATACTAGGAACTCCATCTCTGATTAGTGTTCCTTTTACTGGATCCAATTTTATCTCAGTTGTATCTGGAACTTGTTTTATACAAACTACTATTTTCATCTTCCATCCTCCATATATTAATTCATATACTCAATTTTTCGCTATTAGTTATTTTTCAAATTATTTTAAAAGATTTCCTGCTATTACCATTCTTTGAACTTCTGAAGTTCCTTCATAGATTTCAGTGATCTTAGCATCTCTCATCATTCTTTCTACTGGATATTCTCTAGTGTATCCATATCCTCCGTGTAGTTGAACAGCTTTAGTTGTTACTTCCATAGCTGTTTCAGCTGCAAATAGTTTTGCTCTAGCTGCATCTACAGTATAAGGAAGGTTGTTGCTTTCTCTCCATGCTGCTTTGTAAACTAGAAGTCTAGCTGCTTCTACTTTTACTTCTAAGTCAGCTAATTGGAATTGAGTGTTTTGGAATTTAGCAATAGCTCTTCCAAATTGTTTTCTTTCTTTTACATAGTTTACAGTTTCATCTAAAGCACCTTGAGCAATTCCTAATGCTTGAGAAGCGATTCCTATTCTTCCTCCGTCAAGAGTCATCATAGCAATTTTAAATCCTTTTCCTAATTCTCCTAATAGGTTTTCTTTTGGAAGTCTTACGTTTTCAAATATTAATTCACAAGTTGAAGAACCTTTAATTCCAAGTTTCTTTTCTTTTTTACCAATAGTAAATCCTGGAGTTCCAGCTTCAATTATGAAAGATGAAATTCCTTTTAATCCTTTTGATTTATCAGTCATTGCAAATATTACATATACATCTGCATATCCAGCATTTGTTATGAATATTTTTGATCCATTGATGATCCATTCGTTAGTTGCTTCATCTAAAACAGCAGTAGTTTGTTGTCCAGCAGCATCTGTTCCTGCGTTTGGTTCAGTTAATCCAAATGCTCCAATCCATTCTCCACTTGCTAATTTTGGAATATATTTTTGTTTTTGAGCTTCAGTACCAAATTTAAGTATTGGCCAAGTTCCTAGTGAAGTGTGTGCAGAAACAATAACTCCTGTAGTTGCACAAACTCTAGAAAGTTCTTCTACAGCCATAGCATACATTACGTTATCTCCACCTGCTCCTCCATATTCTTTTGGAATAGGAATTCCCATTAACCCAATTTCAGCCATTTTTTTAACAGTTTCTACTGGGAATCTTTCTTCTTCGTCTACTTCAGCAGCTAAAGGTTTTACCTCATTTTCAGCAAATTCTCTTATCATTTGTCTGAAAAGTTCATGTGTCTTAGGTATATTAAATTCCATTATCTTAATCCTCCTACTAGTTATTGTTAACTTTTTTTATTTTTCTTGACCTTTTAAGACGTGTGTCTATTTTAGGATTTACTTTGATTCTTGAAACTTATGCTTACAACTTTATAAACACTAAACTTCCTTCTGAAAATCCTCTAATAACTTTTTGAATACCTTTTTAAGATACTCTTTTTTGACATGAATTACTATAATTTTATTTACTAGAACTTTTCTAGAAATAAAATCTTTGGGATATTCTTAGG
>UQQO01000106.1 GCA_900543175.1 uncultured Fusobacterium sp. | reverse complement strand
ATATTCTTTTGGCATATTAATAGAACTAATGGCAAAGAATATAGAAGAACTACTTTTAGAAAGAAAAGAAAAAATAGATATTATAATCTTCTAAATTATGGCTATTCTAAACTTATTGGAAATTTAATTTCTCTTAAACATCATTACGATAAAGAAAAAAGATTACTAAAAAAAGTTATATTTGAAGAAGAGTGGCTAAATAAATTTATAGAAAATAAAGAAGAAAAAGCTTTATATTTAATAGAAAGTTTAACTATAATCGAAAATTTAAATAAAGAAGATTTAGATTATAATAATTATTTAGAAGAATTAAAAGACGAAATAGAAACATGTTCTTGTATCTCCCAAGAGCAAAAAATATATTTAAAAAAGAAATATAATATTTAAAAAGCTTTCGTTTAAATGAGAGTGGAGAGGAGAGTGTGAACTTATTTCTGTAATTAGTACTTTCTATGATAAAATTTATTTATTTAACAATTTAGTAATAATCACTAATTAATTTAATATACTAGATATTTTTTTCTATGTCAAGGGCATTCTCCTAAGAGAGTGCTTTTTTTCATATGAATTCAGGTTTTAAGATAAACGTTCTTCAAAAATTATTTGAAGTTCTCCATAAATTTTTCCCCAATTTCTTAATGCTGATATCCATTTTTTAGTTGCTTCAAAAATTCCTTCCCTAGCTTGAGGGACGTATCACCATATTTATTTTTCTTTTTCTATCATTACAGACTCAGAATGTTCATAAGGATCATACCCAAGATGTTGAGTCATTTCAGCTTCAAGCATTTTTTAAATAGTTCTACCAAGCAAATCTTTTAATGCATCTTGTATATCAATAATGCTATTAAAATTTTCTTTACTATTTCTCTAATAATTTTTTTAGTAATAAAGACAAAAAACTCCCTTGATATTAATAAAATTATTATTTAGAATCTATTAATAATCAAGAGAGATTTTTATTTATATAGAATTTACTATACTGCTTTGTTTTTCAACCAGCAAAAGTTCCTAAAATATTTATTTTTTCAATTTATTATATTTTATTTTAATAATTCTCTATAAAGAGCTGCAATCTCTTCTACAGAAGTATCTTTTGGATTTCCTGGACGACATGCATCATCAAACGCTGATTGAGCAAGAGCAAGAATATCCTCTTCTTTAACTATTCCTATAAGATTAGAAGCAATTCCTACATCTTTAGAAAGTTTTTTCACTGCATTAACAGCTGCTTCTCTATATTCTTTTTGTGTCATATTATCAACGTTTTTTACTCCCATAGCTCTTGCTATTTCTCTATATTTTTCTCCTGTACTTTCAGCATTGTATTCCATTACAGTTGGAAGAATAATTGCATTTGCTATTCCATGAGGAGTATCATAAAAAGCTCCTAATGGATGAGCCATTGAGTGAACTATTCCAAGACCAACATTTGAAAATCCCATTCCTGCAACATATTGTCCAAGAGCCATTCCTTCTCTCCCCTCAGTAGTATTTTCAACAGCTCCACGAAGAGATTTTGAAATAAGTTCAATAGCTTTTAGATGAAACATGTCAGAAAGTTCCCAAGCTCCTTTAGTTATATATCCTTCAATAGCATGAGTAAGTGCATCCATTCCTGTTGCTGCAGTAAGTCCTTTTGGCATAGAAGACATCATATCTGGATCTATAACTGCAATAAGTGGAATATCATGAGGATCAACACACACAAATTTTCTATTTTTTTCAACATCTGTTATAACATAATTGATAGTTACCTCTGCTGCAGTTCCAGCAGTTGTAGGTACTGCTATTGTAAATACAGCATCATTTTTAGTTGGTGCTACTCCTTCAAGACTTCTTACATCAGCAAACTCAGGGTTAGTTGCTATAATCCCTATTGCTTTGGCAGTATCGATTGAAGAACCTCCTCCAATAGCAATTATATAATCTGCTTCTGATTTTTTAAATGCTTCAACTCCAGTCTGAACATTTTCTATAGTAGGATTTGCCTTTATTTCGCTGTAGATTTCATATTCAAATCCAAATTTTTCTAATAAATCAGTTACTTTTTTAGTAACATTGAATTTAATTAGATCTGGGTCAGAACAAACAAAAGCCTTTTTTAATTCTCTTCCTTTAACCTCTTCAACAATATGGTTGATAGCTCCTTTTCCATGATAAGAAATTTTATTTAATACAAATCTATTTGCCACTTTTTATTCCTCCTAGATACCTCTAATATTATTTTATAAAAGCCCTACTTTTTCCATAACTTCTTTTATTTTTGTAGTTTGCTCTTCTGTTGCTTGTAAAAATGGAATAGTACAATAATCCTTAATATCTATTCCACGAAGTATCATTGCTTTTTTCATAATAGGAATGAATGGTGTTCCAATTGGATAAAGATCCATTAATTGATCTACAATTTTTTGAATTCTTTCTATTTCCTCTAAGTTTCCTTCATTAACTGCTTTTGTCCATTCAGCAAATAGCTCTGGGCAAAGATTTGAAAGTCCTCCAATACATCCTCTTCCACCACACATTATATTATGAACAAAGTTTTCATCAAATCCTGATAATACAACAAACTCAGGAAACTCTTTTGTAATTGTAGTTATTAATTTTCTAGTATGCCCCATTTCTGTAACAGTATCTTTAAATCCAACAATATTTTTATGTTTTCTTACTAGATTTAAAGTTACTTCTGGAGATAAATCATATCCTGTTCTATCTGGGAAGTTATATAGATAAATATCTCCTTTTACTTCATTTGCTACTCTATCAAAGTAATCTTCTATACTTTCATTAGATAAAGCAAAATAATATGGTCCTATTACCATTACTGCATCTGCTCCAGCTTCAATTGCAAAGTTTGATAATTCTATTGTATCTTCAACTCTCATACAACTAGTTCCTATATAAACTTTTACTCTTTTGTTTACATATTCTATAACTGCATTTATTAATTCTTTTTTTTGTTCAGTAGTCATTGAAAAGAACTCCCCTGTACTTCCCATGATTACAAGTCCATCTACTCCGCCTTTAATCAGATGTTCCCATACATTTTGATTTCCTTTTATATCTAGATTTCCCTTTTCGTCAAATATTGTGACTACAGGAGTTAAAAAGTTTGCTTTTTTCATAGTTGATCTCCTTTTTTATTCTATTATATTTTTTAATTTTCCTATTTCTGGTATTTCACAAATTACCTGATCACCTTTTTTTAAAAATTTAGGTGGGTTAAATCCTAATCCTACTCCTGCTGGAGTACCAGTTATTATAATATCTCCTGCTTCTAAAGTAATTCCTGTTGAAATTTCCGAAATTATTTTAGGAATATCTGCAAGAAATAATCTAGTATTAGATGATTGTCTTAATTCTCCATTTACAAAGCTTTTTATATCAACCTCTATTGGAAAAGGAAGAGCAGATTTATGAAGTATTACAGGTCCCATAGCTGAATAAGTATCTAAACTTTTCCCTCTATACCATTGAACATGTGACTGTTGTAGTTCTCTTGCTGAGAAGTCATTGAATATTGAATAACCAAATATATATTCTTCAACATCTTTTTCAGGAATATCTTTTCCTTTTTTTCCTATAATAACAGCTAATTCTACTTCATAATCTAATTTTTTATCTAAATCCATTCTACTTTTTACACTGTCTTCTGGTCCGATTATTTCATATGCTCTTTTTGAGAAATACACTATTTTTTTAGGTTTATCAAACCCTTTATCAAAGTTTTTTTGAGTTTCTTCTAAGTGATCTCTATAATTGACACCTACACATATGATATCATGAATAGATCTTTTTATAGGAGAACATATTTTTATATCTTTTACTAAGTTACCTTGATATTTACTATCTATTTTAGCTTTTGCAAGAACTTCTAAATCTTTATTATCAATATTTTCGACTACATCTATCATTGATAAAAAATTTTTATTCAATATTTCATTTAAATCTAATACTCTAGTTTCATCATAATTAAAAATTCCTATTTTTTCAATGTTATTTTTTTTAAATCTAACAAATTTCACAAGCACTCACCTCCTCTTTAATATAAAGAAATGGATGACTTATTTTTAACAAGCATTTTTTAAGTCATCCTTCCTTTATTTTACAACCTTATATCTTATACATAGTTGCAAAGTCTTGCAATTGCCATTTCTGTATAACCTAAAGTTTCAGCCTTAGTTTGTTTTCCACTTGCTACTTCTCTTACTTCTTCTAATAATTTATCTCCAAGTTCTTTTAAAGTTTCTGGACCATAAATAACTGGACTTGCATCTACATCTATATTATCTGACATATTAGCAAAAGTTATTTTGTTTCCTGTTATTTTAATAACTGGCGAAATTGGGTTTCCAGTTGGAGTTCCTCTTCCTGTAGAGAATACTATGACTTGAGCTCCTCCTGCTACCATTCCTGCAACTGATGATGGATCATTTCCTGGAGTGTCCATTATTACTAGTCCTTTTTCTGACACTTGTTTTCCATAATCATATACAGCAGTAACTTCAGTATGACCTCCTTTATGGATGCATCCTAGTGATTTTTCTTCTAGAGTAGTTAATCCTCCTTTTATGTTTCCAGGTGAAGGATTTCCATCTCTCACTTCTTCTCCTACTAGTTGAAGAGCTTTTTCATATCTGTGAACTATTTCATAAATTCTTTCACTTATTTCTGGAGTTTTTCCTCTTTTTGCTAAAATGTGTTCTGCTCCTATAAATTCTGTTGTTTCTGAAAGAATTGATGTTCCACCAAGTTCTACCATACGATCACTTAATTCACCTATTAGAACATTTGATGCAAGTCCACTTGTAGGATCTGATCCTCCACATTCTGTACCAATAATAAGTTCTGACATAGGGAATTCTTCTCTTTGAAGTTTTGAAGCTTCTTGTGCCATTTTTCTTCCTGCACGTACTGCTTTTTCTATTGTACTTATTGTTCCACCATTTTCTTGAATAATAAATGTTTCCATTGGTTTATTTGTTCTTTCTCTAATTGCATCAACAACTAAATCCATTTGACAGTTTTCACATCCTAAAGAAACAACAATTATTCCATAAACATTTGGGTTAGCAGCCATTCCAGCCATTACATCCATAGTTAGTTGTTGATCTCCTGCTACTTGTGAACAACCATTTTGATTGTTAAATGTTACTGCTCCTTCTATTTGAGAAGCTATTATTCTAGTAGTATCTGAAGCACATACACTTGCTGGTAATACAAATATTTTATTTCTTACTCCTACTCTTCCATCTGGTCTTCTATATCCTAAAAATGTCATTTTTCATTCCTCCTAAATTATAAATTAATTATAAATTTTCTCTATGACTTTCTACATTATGTGTGTGAACATGTTCTCCAATTTTTATGTCGCTTGCAGCTAATCCAATATGTTCTCCATATTTTACAACTGGTTCTCCTTTTGCCATATCTTTTATTGCAAGTTTATGATAAATTTGTATATCATTTAATGCTTTTAGTGTTTTAACTTCATCTCCAACTTTATAGTTTATATCTTCTCCTTTTGCTATTGGTTCAATAGCTACTGCTACCGTATCTTTTAAATCAATAATCATAGCATTAATCATTCTATATTCCTCCTTTAAGTTGTTTAGTTTTAACTAATTATATTAATTAAAATAAATTATTAATTTATTATTTATTTTCACTCTCAAATTTAGGACATCCATATTTATTAGCCCACCAGTTTGTCATAAGAGGTGCTATTATAGCTGTAACAACAACTGCTGCTGCTACTTGAGTAGTAGCTTCTCCTACATATGGTGCCCAAGTTGGATCTATTAATCCTATTGCTGCTGGTACAGCAACTGCATTTCCTGCTGTAGTAGCTACTGCCCATCCTGCATATCCAGGTCTTCTTCCAATTATTCTATCACAAAATACAATAAATGCTCCCCCTACAAATACACTTATAAGTCCCAATACAATTCCAGGTAATCCACCTTTTATTACATTACTTAAGTTTATTCCTGCTCCTAATGTTAATCCTACAAATGGTATTAATATATTTCCTGCTGGTTCAAAGAATGTTTGTGTTTCTTTATCTAGATTTCCAACTATCATTCCCACTATAATTGGTATAACAGTTGCAATTAATGCCATAAAAGGAATATTAGCTAATCCTGAAGCTCCTAAAGCAATCATTGTTAAAAGAGGACCATCATTTAAAGCTAATAAAGCCATTGCTGCACAATCTGTTGTATCTCCATATGTCTTCATAAGAGCTAAATATACACTTCCATTACTATTAGTAACTGCACTAATTATAGCTAATGTTGTTAATCCCATAATTCCTGCTAATCCAAAAATTTTCCCTACTGCTATTCCTATTGCTGCCCCTATTATAAATTTAGAAATTAATAATATTCCACCACGCTTTACAACTTTTGGCATATCTTTTAATTGTAAAGTCGTTCCTAAACAGAAAAGCTGAATTCCCATTGCTGTTGCTGCACCTGCACTAGAAAATGTTGCTGTTGTAAACGATCCTATCTTTAAAGCTTCTGGAAAAAAAGTATTCATAAAAGCTCCTATTAACAATGGAACTATCATCATTCCAGCGGGAACTTTTCTCAAAAATCTCATAATCATAATTCTCTCCTCCTAAAAACTACTATTTTATTTTTTTTGTTCGTTTTTTCGAACCTAGGTTTAATATACGAATTTATTATAATTAATAATTAACATATATTTTTTTATTTGTCAATATATTTTTTTAATTTTTTTTGTATTTTTTTAAATTATTATGTACTATTTTTATAGCAAGCTTAATTTAAAGCCATTGTAAAAGCTTTTATATAAAAGTTTTGAATTATATACAAAATCTTCTAAATTTGATATAATAAAAATAAAATTATAATAATAAAATAGGAGGCCGAAATTAATGGCAGAAAAAACAGAACATAGACCTACTGCAAGAGTTCTCAATATTCTTGAGTTATTAGCTTCTTCTCCTGAAGGTCTTACTCTAACTGAAATAGCAGAAGCAATTGATGCTCCAAAAAGCACAATATCTCCTTTTATACATACTATGACTCAAAGAAAATTTATCTTTCAAAACAAAAATACAAATAAATATAATATTGGAATTGCTTCTTTTTGTGTAGGAGCTGCTTATACTAATAATATGAGTGCATTAGAATTTATAAAGTCAGAAATGAAATATATTGTAAAAGAGACAAATGAAATTTGTCAAATGGGAATTTTGGATAAAGGGCAAGTACTATATATAGCTAAAGTTGATTCTGAAAGTCCAATTAGAATTATTTCTTCTGTAGGTAAAAGATTGCCTGCTTACTGTACAGCTCTTGGAAAAGCTATGCTTTCTAATATCAAAATAGAAGATATCAAAAAACTTTATCCAAATGGTTTAATTCCTTTTACTTCAAAAACTATTACAGATTTTAACGAACTTGAAAAACAACTTAAAGAAATACAAAATACTAATATTGCTTATGAATTTGGAGAAATAAACGAACCCTCTTATTGCTTAAGCACTCCTTTGATGAAAAATAATGATATCTTAGCAGCTATTAGTGTCAGTGTTCCTTCTTTTAGAATGACTAAAGAAAAAAATGATCTTATTAAAAAATTATTACTTGAATCAAAAATAAAAATTGAAACATACTTTAGAGAACACGATATTGATAAGAATAATCTTACTATTTCATAAATAATTTATATCTATATGTTCTTCATTTGTTATTGTAAATTTAAATAATTTTAATAAAAAAGCCAATATTATTGGCTTTTTTATTTTTTTAATAGATAATGTTTATTTAGTACATTACTATACAATTAAC
>UQQO01000105.1 GCA_900543175.1 uncultured Fusobacterium sp. | reverse complement strand
ATAATATGTGTATGAACTCCTGTAAAATGATCATCGTGGTAGTGATCTGCCCCTACCCCATTTACATGATAATGGCTAGTTGTATATGATATTTGAACTTTATCATTTATTGGATTTTTTCCTATATAGCACTCAATATTAAAAATATTCTTCAGATTTTCTCTATTTAAAACTTCTTCTGGTGTTCCCTCTTCAATAAGTTTACCATCTTTTAATATATAGATATAATCACAAAATATAGCAGCAACATTGAGATCATGTAGAGCAGCAATTACATTTTTATCCAGATGTTTTATAAGATGCAAAAGTTGTAGTTGATAACCAATATCCAAATGGTTAGTAGGCTCATCAAGTATCAATATAGGCGTATCCTGTGCTAATGCTCTAGCAATTAAAACTCTCTGTTTCTCTCCACCAGATAACTCATTAAAATTTCTACCTATATAGTTTTCCATGCCAACTTTTTTTAACATAGTTAAAGCGATCTCTCTATCCTTTTTAGAATAGTTTTCAAATATACTTTTATATGGATACCTTCCCATCTCAACTATATCTTCAATATTAAAATCAAAATCTTCTCTATCCTCTTGAGACAGAACAGCTATCTTTTTAGCTCTCTCTTTTCCGTTTAGATTTTTAATATTTTTCCCATCAATAAAAATATCTCCACCACTTGGAGTTAACACCCCATAGATATTCTTTAACAGTGTTGATTTCCCAGCTCCATTAGGTCCGATTATACCTACAAACTTTTTCTCTGGAAACTTTATTGATATATTATTTAAAATAGTTTTATCCTTTGTTTTATATGAAAGATTTTTAACTTCTACCATTTTTACCTCCAAAAGAGAAACTCTTTATTCCAATCATAAATAGGAAAAAAGGACCTCCTATAATAGATGTTATTATTCCAATAGGTATATCTCTTGGTGGAAAAATTGTACGAGCTATTGTGTCACATAAGATTAAAAATATTGCTCCAACTAAAATTGAAAAGGTTAAAAGCTTTTTATGTGAACTACCACAAAAATATCTACAAATATGTGGAACTATCAGACCTATAAAACCGATTGAACCTGTAAGAGCAACTAAAATAGAGATTAAAATGGTAGATGAAAGGATAATAATTGTTTTTATTCTTCCTATATTCATTCCCACCATTTTTGCTGTATTATCTCCTAGAAGTAAAATATCCAATGATTTAGATAGAAGAATAGATAATATAAAGACAATAGCTAATGCAAGAAATGGTATTAGTAATTCTCCCCATTTTGCTCTACCTAAACTTCCCATACTCCAAAATACTGCTGATCTCACTTGATTTGAGTTTTTAGCTGAGTAAACTAATATATTTGTTATAGATGAAAATATAGTTGAAACAGCTAAACCAGTCAATATCAACCTAACTGTTGATATATTCTTTCCATTTTCAGTTCCAATTATAAAGACAATGATGCCACAAGCGATAGCTCCAATAAAAGCTCCCCCTGTGATTCCTAACATCCCTATGGTTGCTTCACCAAAAATAATAACTGCTACTGCTCCAGCAGATGCTCCAGAGGAGATACCTAAAATGTATGGATCAGCTATGGGATTTTTAGTTATACACTGCATTAATACTCCAGATATTGCAAGTCCTCCCCCTGTAATTGCAGAAAGCAATACTCTTGGAACTCTTATCTCCCAAATGATAGCCTCTATATTTTTTTTCCAAGTAGGAGAAAAAATTTCTCTATTTAAAATTCTATTGCTTAAAAACTGATATACATTTTTTATGGAGATATAGCTACTTCCAAAGGAAACTCCTATTAAGATACTGAAAACTAATAACACTAAAAGAGATAAAAAAATTATTTTATATCTTTCTTCTCTTATCTTCATCAGTTTTCATTTCCGTAAAACATATTATATAGTTTTTCAACTGCTCTTAAGTTTCTTATTCCTGGAGCTAAATCAATAAGTCCAATCTTATAGATTCTATTATTTTTTATAGCATCTATATCTTTTAAAGCTGGACTATTTTTTAAGAATTTAATCTTTTCATCTCCTGTGATTCCAGAATAATACTCTGTTACAACTATAATTTCAGGATTTTTTTGAACAATATCCTCAAATGAAACAGTAGCATAGTCTTGTCCTAGATCTTTATAGATATTTTCTCCACCAGCAAGTTCAATAAGATTATTAGGTAATCCTGATCCCCCAACAAAGGCTTCTCCCTCTCCTGAATCATAGATTAATACTCTAGGTTTATTCTCTATATTTTTAGTTTTATCAGTTACACTTTTAACTTCAGCTTTCATCTTAGCTATAACTTTTTCAGCTCTTTCAGGGACTTCAAATATTCTTCCTAAAAGTATAAAATCACTATACACACTTTCAATAGTAGCATCTGGAGCTAATCCACTAGAGATAAAAGGAACTATTCCTCTCTCTACTAACTCATCTAATGATCCTGTTGTTTCCTCTGCTATTGATTGTTCCCAACCAGATACAAAGTCAACTTCTGTTGCTATAAATGATTCTTTAGATATTGAATGTTGTCCCTCACCTAATTGTAGTTCAGGTATTTTATCATATGCCTCTTTGTATTCTGGCAAAATCTCCTCATTTAATAAGGCTGTTCCTGTCATCTTATCTTCTAAACCAAGAGCTAAAAGAGTTTCTGTCATAAATTGTGCTAAAGTTACAGCTCTTTGTGGAGATTTAGTAACAGTTATCTCTTTTTTATATACTCCATCATCAAAGGTATATTTAATTGGTTCATAGGCAAAAACATTTAATGAACCTAAAATTAAACCTCCTATTATTATTTTCTTTAAATTCATAATTCTCCTTTAAAATATTAAATAGAGCTGTAACAAAAATGTTCAGCTCTTTCTTAAATAAATATTAGTACTTTCTTAAATCTAGCTCCTCAAATTCAAAAAACTCTTTTCTTAAATATGTATGAACTTTATTTATAACCTTTTGAATATCCTGAGTAAGATTTCCCAATACTCTAACTATAAATCCATTTTTCTCAAGAAGAGAGATTCCAAATTTCACATCTAAATTTAGATTTTTTGTTTCCTCTCTCACTCTCTTTATCAGCTCTTTATCTACTCTCTCATCAATTACTACCATTGTTCCAAAATTTTTATATCCCTCAAGAATACCAAAACTTTGTACCTCATAATCTTTAGGTGTAATTTTTAGATTATCCAAATAGATTAACTCTCCATTTAGATAAAGATTTGTTTTTATTCTAGCACTTGTATATTGAAAGAGCTTTCCATCAGGTGACCAACCAGCAGTTATACCATCAGAATATATAAGAGTTGCTCCCTCTTCTAAGTATATATCTGTGCTTTGCTCATATACTGCATCTTTATATAGTATTACACTATCATTTATAAATTCAAGTTTACTATTTTTTTCAAGTTGCAGATTAGTATATTGCTTTGAAGGGATACCATTTTCACTTTTATAGATCTTACTAGATGCTTGAGTAGTTAAAATAGCTTGGCTACCTTCCTCTAATTTTAATCTATTTTCATAATACTCTCCCTCAATATATCCTCCACCAAGTTGAATAAGATAGTAACATGGGATAATATCATCATCTAAATATATAGCTGGAGAGATCTTAGCTGCTCCCACTGTATAGCTTTTCTTTGCTCCTGTTCTTCTAGGAGTTTTTTGTAAAATAAGTTCAGTATACCCAGCAAGATTATTCTTTCCTAAATCATCTATTGTGATTTTTTCTCTCATCTATTTAAGCCCCTCTAAAAGACAATTAGATTTAATCCAATCAATAACTTTATTTACTCCCTCATCTGTTTTAAGATTTGTAAATATAAAGTCTTTCTCTTTTCTGAAAACCTTTGTATCCTCTCTCATTACATCAAGATTTGCCCCAACATATGGTGCTAAATCTATCTTATTTATAATGAACATATCACTTTTAATCATTCCTTGTCCAGCTTTTCTAGGAATTTTCTCCCCTTGAGCCACGTCAATTATATAAATTGAAAAATCTACTAAATCAGGACTGAAAGTAGCTGCTAGATTATCTCCTCCACTTTCAAGGAAGATTATATCTAAATCATCAAATCTACTCTTCAATTCATCTATTGCAGCAAAGTTCATAGAGGCATCTTCTCTTATAGCTGTATGAGGACAACCTCCAGTTTCTACTCCAATTATTCTATCTTCAGGTAAAACAGAGTTTTTCACCATGAACATAGCATCTTCTTTTGTATAAATATCATTAGTTATAACAGCAATCTTGTAATCATTTGCCATCATTCTAGTAACTCTCTCTATTAGAAGTGTCTTTCCTGAACCTACTGGTCCTCCAACACCGATTATTACTGGCTCTTTCATTACCTCTCCTTTTGTCTATCTCCTTTGCTCCCATACAAAAAAATCTTCATAGGGAGCAGAGGAAGTTAATTTTAAGACATAAACAATCTAAATACTAATTCTTCGTGATTTATTTGTGATATTTCTAATCCTGGAACTGTCAATCCAAAATCCTCATCATTCAAATTCATTATCTCTAACAATAATTTTTCAAATATAGGGAAAAACTCCTGCATTAAAATAAGTCCATCTTTTTGTCCTAGAGGTATGGCTCTTACTCCATTTTGAATTAAAGTTGAGATTGTACTATACATATAATATAGAATAGTATCTTCAACGGATATTTCAAGATAATTCAAAAGAATAGCAGTAGCAATACTAGGATGTCCAAAAGATAATTTTTTTCTGATTCTATCACCATACTCTTTTAAAAGAGGTATATCATAAAGCTCTAAATAGGTTTTAATCATTCTTTGTCCAATTAGTTTAGCTCCATCTCTACTCTCTTTTGAACTATTTTGTACAGTGATCTTTCTATCTAGTTCCCAAATATCATCTATCTTATTATCTTTTAATTTTTCAAAAACTATTCTCATAGCAAAACCATCATTATATATAAATTGATGTTTAAGATATGATAGTAACCAAACTTTTAGAGTAGCAGTATCTTTTATCTCTCCATCTCTTAAATATGTTTCCATACCAAAAGAGTGGTTAAAAGAACCTACTGGAAAGTTTGAATCACAAATTTGCATAACATTTAAAATTTTCATATTAATGGCTGTGGTCCACATGTCTAAATGCCTGCTTTAATTTCATATTTTTTCTTTCAAAATTTACTTGTAGATCTTGTAGGAATTTTTCTACTAAGTAATCATATTGAATAATTATCTTACCATCTTCAATTTGAACTGGTAAATGTTTATTTCCAAGGTTGTGTGCTACCTCTCCCATCTCATTTATATCTCTAGGAGTGATAACAATAACATCATCCTCTTTTACAGAGATAACTACCATATTATGACCATCATTGAAAAGAATATCTCCATCTCTCATTTCACTACCCTTTGGTAAAGAGATTCCATACTCATGTCCATGATCTGATGTCACTCTTAAAACTCTTTTTAAAAGCTCATCACTTTCTAAATAGATTCTCTCTACATGACAGTATATATCTTCCATATCCTTTATATTTCCAAGAATTTTATCTAATATCATCTTTTTACCTTCCTTAAATTAGAATAAGAAATATTTTTGTGCCATTGGTAATTCTTTTAATGGCTCACAAGTGATTAACTCTCCATCTACTCTTACATCATATGTTTGAGGATCAACAGTGATATTTGGAGTTGCATTGTTTAGTTTCATATCTTTTTTAGTTAAAGTTCTATGTCCTCTAACTGGTAAAACTATTTTATTCAATCCTAGTTTATCTTTGATTCCATCTTCATAAGCATAAGTTGAAACAAATGTTATAGATGTGCTTCCAATAGCTTTTCCATACCCTCCAAATTGATTTCTCATAATCATTGGCTCAGGTGTAGGAATTGTTGCATTGGCATCTCCAACAACAGCTTGGGCTACCATTCCACATTTTACTACCATTTTAGGTTTTACTCCAAAGAAAGCAGGTTCCCAAATAACTAAGTCAGCATATTTACCAACTTCAATAGAACCTACATATTCAGAGATTCCATGAGCTAGAGCAGGGTTGATTGTGTATTTAGCAATATATCTCTTAGCTCTATTGTTATCAGAATACTCCTCATCTCCCTCTAAAATTCCTCTTTGTAGCTTCATTTTATGAGCTGTTTGCCAAGTTCTCATTACAACCTCTCCAATTCTTCCCATTGCAAGAGCATCAGAACTCATAATACTTAAAGCTCCCATATCTTGAAGAATATCTTCAGCAGCTATTGTTTGCTCTCTGATTCTTGAATCAGCAAAGGCTAAATCTTCAGGAACTTTAGGGTCTAAGTGATGGCAAACCATTAACATATCTAAGTGTTCAGCTATTGTGTTAACTGTAAAAGGTTTAGTAGGGTTAGTTGAAGCTGGTAATACATTGTTAAATGATGCCATTCTAACAATGTCAGGTGCGTGTCCTCCCCCTGCTCCCTCTGTATGGAAAGTATGAATTACTCTATCTTTTATTGCATCAATAGTATCTTCAACAAATCCAAATTCATTTAATGTATCAGAGTGTAGTGCAACTTGAACATCATATTTATCTGCACATTTTAGTGCATTGTCAATAGCTGATCTTGTAGCTCCCCAGTCTTCGTGAACTTTTAAACCGATAGCTCCAGCTTCTATTTGCTCCTCATTAGGACCTTCAACAGCTCCACTTCCTTTTCCAAAGAAACCGAAGTTAATAGGGAATCCTTCTGCTGATTCTAACATTCTGTGAATATGCCAAGCTCCCGGAGTTGAAGTAACAGCTTTTGTTCCCTCAGCAGGTCCTGTTCCTCCTCCTATAAGAGTTGTAAGCCCTCCACTTAAAGCAGTTTCAACTATTTCAGGTGTAATATAATGAACGTGAGTATCAATTCCTCCAGCTGTAACTATTGTTCCCTCTCCAGCTATAACTTCAGTACTTGCAGATACAATAAAATCTACATTATCCATCATATCTGGGTTTCCACCTTTACCGATAAATTTAATCTTTCCATCTTTTATACCGATATCAGCTTTATATACTCCTGTGTAGTCAAGAATAACTGCATTTGTGATTATTGTATCAACAACTTTTTCATTATCTCTCATCTCAACAGGGTTAAGTCCCATTCCAGCTCTTAGAGATTTTCCTCCACCGAATTTACACTCCTCTCCATAAGTAGTGTAGTCTTTTTCTATTCTAATAAAAAGCTCCGTATCTGCTAGTCTTATACTATCTCCAGTAGTTGGACCATACATAGAAGCATATTGTTTTCTTCCTATTTCAAAGCTCATTTTTCCTCCTAGTCTAATGCTCCGTTTACTTTATCATTTAAACCATAAACTTTTCTATTTCCTGCTATATCAATAAGTCTAATCTCTTTTTCATCTCCAGGCTCAAATCTTACAGCAGTTCCAGCAGCTATGTCCAATCTCTTTCCATAAGCTTTTGCTCTATCAAATTCAAGAATTGGATTTACTTCATAAAAGTGGAAGTGAGACCCTATTTGTATAGCTCTATCTCCTCTATTTATAACTCTCAATGTAATAGCTTCTTTTCCAGCATTACAAACTATTTTATCTTTTCTTAAAATATATTCTCCCGGTTTCATTTTGCCTCCTATTCAATTGGATCTTTAACACTTACAAGTTTTGTTCCATCTGGGAAAGTTGCTTCAACTTGTACAGTTTCTATCATCTCTGGCACACCTTCCATTACATCATCTCTAGTAAGGATAGTTCTTCCAAAGCTCATTAATTCTTCAACACTTTTTCCCTCTCTAGCTCCTTCCATCAATTCATCAGTAATCAATGCAATAGCCTCAGGGTAGTTAAGTTTTAAACCTTTATTTTTTCTTCTTCTAGCCACTTCAGCAGCTACAACTATAAGAAGTTTTTCTTTTTCTCTAAGAGTTAGTTTCATATTTTCCTCCATTTTTTTAATTTTTACCATTAAATATTATATTATAATTTTTTTTCCTTGTATATATTTTTTTATAGTAACATAGACAATTTTATAGAAAGTTTATGCAAAAAAATAGG
>UQQO01000104.1 GCA_900543175.1 uncultured Fusobacterium sp. | reverse complement strand
GATTCTTTATTCACTGACATGGAGTCAAATTGATGTTAAAAATTATAAGTTTTGTTAATGTTAAGGACCACAGAAACTTCGTTTCTGTGTCTCAAAAGTAGTAGTCGTTTAGACTCCTCTACTTTTGGAAATTATAGTTTTCAATTATAAAAAACAAAAAGGTGTTAAGTTTCTATCTCTCAACACCTTCTACAAGCCTATTTTAAACCTTTACTTTTTAAAAGTTCAATCATCTCTAAATTATTTTTTTCTTTAGCAATAGATATAGCACTATCACCATAGGACATATAATAAGGATTTATTCCCAATTCAAATAGTTTTTTAACTACATTTACATATCCATTCTCTACTGCTCTCAAATATATTTCACCAAATATATTCTCATTTTTTTTATTTCTCATATTTAGATTATAATCTTTTATCTCTAAAAGTTTTAAGAGCATGTCTTCATTATTAGTATAGAAAATAGGAATATTTCCATAAACATCCTCTTTTTTAAAATCTCCACCTCTTTCTAACATAAGTTCTACAAGTTTAATATTATCAGAAACTACTGCATCAAAAATAGGTGTCCATCCTTCATCATTCTCTACATCTAAATTTGCTCCTGCTATAACTAAATATTCACTATACTCAAAAGGTTTATTCTTTATAAAATAGCTAATTACGCTTTCTTTCTTATTATCTAGTTTATTTATATCTGCTCCTGCTATAACAAGCTTATTTAAAACTTCAGAGCTTCTCACATAGAAAATAGGTGTTCTTCCATCTTCTATCTCCTCTTCAAGATATGCCCCTCTTACAAGAATCATATCCAACACATTATGGCTATCATTTTCAATAGCTATCATAAGTAAGCTCTTTCCATCTTTGCTATATGTTACAGGAAAATCCTCTGAAAAAAAACTATTTAATAAAAAACTATTGTCTGTCTCAACTGCATTTACCACCTCTTCAGGTGCAATAACTACATTTTTTTTATTTTTTAACATTGAACAACTTGTAAATATAATTATTATCATACATAGACATATTAGCTTTCTCATAAATTTAACCTCTCCAGTTAATTAGTCTTCATTTCTTTTTTCAGCTTTTCTTCTTTCTCCCTCTTTTAGAACTTTCTTTCTAAGTCTAATATTTGTAGGAGTTACTTCTACTAGTTCATCTTCAGCAATATAGTCTAGTGCTTGTTCTAGTGAGAATCTTCTTGGAGTTGCTAATTTAACTGCATCGTCACTTCCTGCTGCTCTCATGTTTGTAAGTTTTTTAGTTTTACATACGTTTACAACAAGGTCGTTTTCTCTGCTGTGCTCTCCAACTATCATTCCTTCATATACAGGGATTCCTGGATCTAAGAATAATATTCCTCTGTCTTGAATGTTATTTAAAGCATATGGAACTGTTACTCCAGGTTCTGTTGCTATTAGTACTCCTTTAGTTCTTGTAGGGATCTCTCCCTTATATGGTTCATAGCTAAAGAATGAATGGTTTAATATTCCTGTTCCTTTAGTATCAGTTAAGAACTCATTTCTAAATCCAATAAGTCCTCTTGCAGGTACTTTAAATTCAAGACGAGTATATCCATCTGTTCCAGGAGTCATTGTTACCATTTCCCCTTTTCTACTTCCCATTTTTTCAATAACTACACCTGTATAACAATCATCAACGTCAATTAGTGCCATTTCGATAGGCTCCATTTTTTGTCCATTTTCTTCTTTCATAAGAACTCTTGGTTTTGAAACTTGAATTTCAAACCCTTCTCTTCTCATATTTTCAAGAAGTATAGAAAGTTGAAGTTCTCCTCTTCCTTTAACAACAAAGGCATCTGGAGCATCTGTTGCTTCTACTCTCATACTTACGTTTGTTTGTAACTCTTTTTGTAGTCTTTCCCAAATGTGTCTAGAAGTTACAAATTTTCCTTCTTTTCCAGCAAATGGAGAATCATTTACCATAAACGTCATAGCAAGTGTTGGTTCATCTATATCAATTAATGGTAATGCTACTGGGTCGTTGATATCTGCAAGAGTTTCTCCAATATCAATATCCTCAATTCCAGCTATACAAACTATATCTCCAGCTTGAGCTTCTTGAATTTCAACTCTTTTTAATCCTTCATAACCATATAAAACAGAGATTTTTCCTTTTACCATTTTTCCATCTCTTTTTATAAGCATAACATCTTGATTTCTCTTAACTATACCGTTGTGGATTCTTCCTACTGCAAGTTTTCCAACATAGTTATCATATGCAATATTAGTAATTAAGAATTGCATAGGTTTTGTAGCATCTCCTTCTGGATCTTCTACATGCTCAAGAATAGTTTCAAATAGTGGTATCATATCTGAACTTTCATCAGTAAGCTCTCTCTTAGCAAATCCACCTTTTCCAGATGCATATATTACTGGGAACTCAAGTTGAAGTTCATTTGCATTTAATTCAATAAATAATTCATAAACCATGTATAATACATCTTCTGGTCTTGCATTTGGTTTATCAACTTTATTTACTACAACTATTGGTCTATGCCCTTGTTCAAGAGCTTTCTTTAATACATATTTTGTTTGTGGCATTGGTCCTTCAAAAGCATCTACAAGTAGTACTACTGAATCAACCATTTTCATAATACGTTGTACCTCTCCTCCAAAGTCAGCATGTCCTGGAGTATCAACTATATTAATTTTATAGTCTTTGTATCTTACAGAGGCATTTTTAGAGAAAATTGTTATTCCTCTTTCTCTTTCAATATCATTTGAGTCCATTACTCTTTCTTCTACTTTTTCAAGTTCATGGCTCCCAAATGCTCCACCTTGTCTTAATAGACAGTCTACTAATGTTGTTTTTCCGTGGTCAACATGGGCAATAATTGCTATGTTTTTGATTTTCATTTTTCAACCTTCCTTACGGGAATTAAAAATATTTATATCCCTTTAATAAATTATTACTTACATTACATAATCCTAAAAACTTACCTTCAATATCATACACTCTATATCTTCCATTTTCTGCAGTAAATCTCACTGTATGTCCATTTCTAAATAAAACTAAGTTTTTATCTCCAGTTAAAGTTATCTTTGGATAATCAAAGAACTCTTCAACACTGCTTATAAAGCTACTATCTCCACTGTTACACATCTCTTCAATAGAATCTAATGAATAGGCTTTTTCAATATTAGAAGTTCCAACTTCCTCTCTAACTAGAGATGTCATTGTTGCAAAAGTTCCTAAAGTCTCTCCTAAATCATTAATAAGTGATCTAATATAAGTTCCCTTTGAAACTTTGCATCTAATCTTTCCTTTTCTTCCATCAAATTCCAGTATCTCAATAAAAGAGATAGTTACTTTTCTTGATTTTCTCTCTATTTCAATTCCTTGTCTTGCAAGTTCATAGAGTTTTTTCCCATCTACTTTTAATGCAGAATACATAGGTGGTACTTGATCTATCTCTCCAGTAAATTTTTCTAATGCTACTTTCAAATCATCTTTTGAAACATTAAATTCATCTACTTTGTCAAGAACTTTTCCCTCTACATCATAAGTATCTGTTCTATATCCTAGTTCAAATCCAGCTGTATATATTTTTTCATATCCCTCAATATCTTCTACAAGTCTTGTTGCTCTTCCAACACATACTACAAGCACCCCTGTTGCCAATGGATCAAGTGTTCCAGTATGTCCTATTTTTCTCTCGTGAAGACATCTTCTCAACCTTCTAACTACATCAAAAGATGTTATTCCACTAGGTTTATTTACATTTATTATCCCTTCCAAAACATCAACTCCTGCATAGAACTATCCTTTATTATAACATATATTATTCATCTTTCAAACATTTTTATAAATTTTTTCTATTTACGTTTTTTTACCACTGTTTCTGATTTTTAGAAAAATATAGTTATTCTATTCTATAATTATTTGTTGGACTCCATAATATATAGTCCTCTATTCCTAAATCTCTTAGAGCTTGAACTTGAAGTTCTATCTCTTTAGGTCCATAATTAATATGTCCCTTTACCCATTTTGCTGTAAATGCTTGTATCCATGGTCTAATCATAGCTGGTGTATCAATATTAGCATTTCTATTTATAGAATCTTGCGTACAGTGATAAACTGTCTTATATGGATAAGCATCTGGTACAGGCAGTCCATAAACCCCTCTTCCATAGTGGCTTGGATAGATCATTGGACAGATGTAATCAACTACATTACTTACAGATTCCCAATGTTGTCCCAATGCCATATCATCTGGTAAACTTCCAACTTGCCCATAAACATCTGCTGCTATATATACTCCTAAAGGTTCCAATTCCTTTCTAGCATAAGCTAAATATTTTTGAATTGTCTCTGGCTTAGATTCATTTTTTGTATTTCTATAATTCAGTTCCTTATCTAACTTTCCTCCATTTGATGCTGGGAATCTTACATAGTCAAACTGAATCTCATCAAATCCAGCTTTTGCTGCTTCTTTTGCCACTGCTACATTGTATTCCCATAAATATCTATCGTGAGGAGAAACCCAAATAACACCATCACTATTTGTAAAAGGTTTTCCAGTAGCTTTACTAATTATAGCTTTATCAGGATTTGCCTTAGCATAAGTAGGATCTTTAAAAGATACTATTCTTGCTATTGTGTAGATATTATTCTCTTTTAATCTCTTCATAAATTTTTCAATATCTTTAATTGGAGCACGTCTATTAGCTAAAGGATTATATTTTTCACCAGCCTCCATTTTAAATAAAAGTGTTCCATCATCTTCTTTTACATCAATTACAAAGGCATTTATCTTAGTTCTTTTTGTAAGAGCAATTAATTCATCCATCTTTTTATTTAGAGATGCTGAACTACTTGTTACATAGATCCCTTTTACTTTTACCCTTTTATTATCTGGATACTCTTTTTTCTCAACTGGAGAGAAATCAAGATTTTTCCAATTTTTTGGTAAAGTCTCTTGCATAGTTCCAGCAAGTTGATTTTCTTTTATCCAACCAGTTTTTCTCTTACCATTTTTAGTATATGCAATTTTTTCCCAGTTATCCTTTATAACGATTTTTTGAACTTCATTTTTTCCATCAGCTTTTTTAACAGTTTTATTTTTTATAATATCAACTGTTTTTTCCTCTAAAACTTCAACCCTAGTACTTATTTTTAAGTTATCCTCAGCTTTAGGAGTAATTTTAGTATCAGCAAATACTCTTATACTTTTATTAGCATACTTATACTTATTTGATACCTTTTTATCCTCAGTATTTTCTTTAACTACAACCTCTTCTCCTTTATTTTCAGTTGTAACTTCTGTATTTTTTTCCTCTACCTTATCAGTTGTAGTTATATTTTTCTCCTCGATTACAGGATTTACAACTTCTTTTTTCTCTCCAGCTGCCTCTTCTTTACCCTCTAACATATTTAATTCCTTAACTACATCTTCAGTTTTTGTAGTTGTTTCAGGTTTCTCGCTTCCCAATGAGATATTTTTTGTCATATCCACAGTTGCTGTGATAATTACAAGATAACAAAAGATAGAAAATAGAATCTTTTTAATAAAGCTATTTTGATTCACGTAACTCCCTCCAAAAATTTTAAATTTTACCTTACTATTTTATACTATTTATTGAAATTTAGCTATATAGAATTTTTCATTTTAGTTATTATTTGAAATATATTTTTTTTAGTGATATTATCTTTATATTAAAGTTAAAATTGGAGGCTTTAAATGAATAATAAATTTTTACAAGAGGAATTAAACTCTCTTAAAGAAACTAACAACTTTAGAGTTTTAAAAGAGTGTAACTCTTCACTTATAAATTTTTCTTCTAATGATTATTTAGGATTAGCAAATGACAAAGAGCTTTTAAATGAGTTTTATTCAAATTATCATTGTAAGCTATCCTCTAGCTCATCTCGTTTAATAGATGGTTCATATCCTGAAGTTATGGAGTTAGAAAGAGAGTTAGAAAAAATCTACAATAGAGCTGGAATTGTTTTCAACTCTGGTTTTGATGCCAATTCATCTATAATTGAGACTTTTTATAATAAAGATACACTTATTATCAGTGATAGATTAAACCATGCAAGTATTTATGATGGGATTGTTAATTCTGGAGCAAAACTATTGAGATATAAGCATTTAGATATGGAAAATTTAGAAAATCTTTTAATAAAATATAGAGATAAATATGAAGATATCCTTGTTGTTACTGAAACTGTTTATAGTATGGATGGAGATGTAGCAGATATAAAAAAATTAGTTGAATTAAAAAGAAAATATAACTTTGATTTAATGGTTGATGAAGCTCACTCTTATGGGGTTAATGGATATGGAATTGCCTATGAAAATAATCTTGTACAAGATATTGATTTCCTTGTTATCCCCTTAGGAAAAGGTGGTGGATCTGTTGGTTCATATCTTCTTTGTTCCCAACTTTGCAAAGATTATATTATCAATAAAAATAGAAAATTTATCTTTACAACTGCTCTACCTCCTGTAAATAATTGCTGGAATCTATTTATTTTAAAAAAGATGCCTGAATTTTTAGAAAAAAGAGAGAGATTACAAGAGCTAATAAGATATTTTTTATCTCTATTAAAAGAAAATAGCATTGAAACTTCCTCTACTACACATATTGTTAGTATTATAATTGGAGATAATAGAAAAATTATAAAAATAGCTGAAAATCTAAAAAATAAAGGTTTTTTAGTGTATGGAGTTAAAGAGCCAACAGTGCCAAAGGGGAGTGCTAGATTTAGAATAGGATTAAACCCTAACTTTTCTAAGGAAGATCTGGAAAGATTTGTAAAGGAGTTAAAATATGAAATTGATAGTGTTCTTTAATGGATGGGGAATGGATAATAAAGCTGTTGATCATCTTATTATCCCTAAAAATTATGAGGTTAAAATAGTGAATTTCCCATATGATTTAGATAGTTCTATCTTTAAAAACTATGAAGATATAATAGCTATTGGTTGGTCTTTTGGAAGCTATTATTTATGCAAATATTTAAACTATAATAATATAAAATTAGATAAAATTATCTCTATTAACGGAGTTCCTGAAACAATAGGGGAGTTTGGAATACCTGAAAGAATTTTTGAAGCTACTCTTAAAAATCTTACTTCTGAAACTTTAAAGGAATTTTATCACAATATGGGAGCAGATAGTGAAAATCTATTTTCTAATAGAAATTTTCAAGAGATAAAAGCTGAGCTTCAATATTTTAAAGATAACTACTCTCCTGAAAAAAATGTTTTTAGTAAAGTTTTTATTGGTAAAAAAGATAGAATTATTCCAGCTCTTAGACAAGAAAAATACTATAATGGGCACAACATTGAAGTATCTATTATTCAATGTCCACACTACCCTTTTAATTTTTTTAAAAGTTGGTTAGATATAATAGGAGAAAATTAAAATGAATTTTAATAAAAAATTTGATAGTTATGATGAAAATGCAATAGTTCAAAAAAAAGTTGCTTCTCATCTAATTGAACTTATTAAAGAGATAAAAAATGATAAAAATAGTTTTGAATCTATTTTAGAAATTGGTTGTGGAACTGGAATATTTACAAGGGAATTTTTAAAAAGTTACTCTCCAAATAAAATTATTTTAAATGATTTTTTCCAAGTTGAAAGATTTTTAAATAATATTCCTTATAACTCTTTTTTAGTTGGAGATATTTTAAAAATTGAACTTCCAAAAGTTGAAACTATTGTTTCTAGTTCTGTTTTTCAATGGATATCCCCACTTGAAAAGCTAATAGAAAAACTATCTTTTTGTAAAAATCTATATTTCTCAATCTATATTTCAGGAAATTTAAAAGAGATAGATGAGCATTTTAATATTTCTCTTGATTATCTTGAAGTTGATGAGATTAAAAATATATTAAAAAAATATTTTACTAAAGTTAAGTATAAAAAAGAGAGTATTTCTCTTGATTTTAATACTCCATTAGATGCTTTAAGGCATCTAAAAAATAGTGGAGTTACTGGTTTTAAAAAAAGTTCTTTCTCTAAGATAAAATCTTTTTCTTCTAAAACTCTTACTTATGAGATTGGATATTTTCTATGTGAAAAATAATGATAGTATTTACTCAGTTGATCAAATTCTATAAAAAATTAGCTAGCTTAAAGTTTAATTTTTATTTTTAAAGTTCAGTTTTCAAAACTTATATTTTTAATATCAACTAGCCTTCATACT
>UQQO01000103.1 GCA_900543175.1 uncultured Fusobacterium sp. | reverse complement strand
TTTTCTAAAAAAATAGGAGTTAATGAAAAAATATTTTTTATTTTTATAATTTGAATAATTGTTTAATTATATTTTTTATGTTACACTACTCATATAAATATTGTTACTCTATTAAGTTAGTACATAATAAATTATATTTATGGAGGAAGAGAAAATGAATGCAGAACAATATATAAAAGAAACTATAGAAAAAGTAAAGGTTAAAAATAAAGGAGAGGAAACTTTTATTCAAGCAGTAGAAGAGGTTTTAACAAGTTTAACTCCCTTTATAGAGCAAAATCCTCAATATATAGAAAATAATATTTTAGAAAGAATAGTTGAACCAGAGAGACAAATAATATTTAAAGTACCATGGGAAGATGACAATGGAAAAATTCAAGTAAATAGAGGATTTAGAGTAGAATTTAACGGAGTTTTAGGACCATACAAAGGAGGACTTAGATTTCACCCTTCAGTAGCATTAGATTCTATGAAATTCTTAGCTTTTGAACAAACATTTAAAAACTCTTTAACTGGACTTCCAATTGGTGGAGGAAAAGGAGGAAGTGATTTTAATCCTTTAAATAAATCAGATAGAGAGATAAAAAGATTCTGTGAAAGCTTTATGAATGAACTATATCGTCATATTGGACCTGATAAAGATGTACCAGCTGGAGATATAGGAGTTAGCGGAAAAGAGATAGGATATCTATTTGGGCATTACAGAAGATTAAAAGGGGCATATGAAAATGGTGTTATCACTGGAAAGGGATTTAACTATGGTGGAAGTAGAATAAGACCAGAAGCGACAGGATATGGAGTAACATATTTTGTTCAAGAGATGTTAAAAGATATAGGAGAAACTATTGTAGATAAAAAAGTTGCAGTTTCAGGTTATGGAAATGTTGCTTGGGGAGCTTGTAAAAAAGTGACAGAATTAGGTGGAAAAGTAGTAACTATTTCTGGAAAAGCTGGATATATTTATGCTCCAAATGGGTTAACAGAGGAACAAGTAGAGTATATGCTAGTTTTAAGAAGTAATAGAGATGTTACTTTAAAAGATTTTGGAAGTAAATTTGGGCTTGAATTCTTTGAAGGAAAGAAACCTTGGGAAAGAAAAGTTGATATAGTTATCCCTTGTGCAATTCAAAATGAATTAAACTTAGATGATGCAAAAGAGATCTTAGCAAATCAAGTTAAAATAGTGTGTGAGGGAGCTAATATGCCTTGTACTCCAGAAGCAATAGAATTATTTGAAGAAAATAATATATTATATGCACCTGGAAAAGCAGCTAATGCTGGTGGAGTTGCAGTTTCAGCTCTTGAAATGAGCCAAAATAGTATGAGATATCAATGGAGTGCTGAAGAGGTTGATACAAAGCTTCATGAAATAATGAAAGATATCTATGAAAAATCAAAAGAGATGAGTGAAAAATACAATGTATCTCTAGCTAAGGGAGCAAATATTGCTGGATTTAAAAAAGTTGCAGACACTATGATAATGCAAGGAAATTATTAAAAATAAATAAATTTTTGGGAGAACCAAATAATACTTGGTTCTTCTTTTTTTTTGAGGTAAAATATAGATGTATGTATTAAATTTTAGGAGGAATTAAATGTATAAAATAGTAGAGAAAAAATGGTTGACTCCAATAATTTGTTATATGGATATAGAGGCAAAAGATCTAGCTAATTCAGCTCAACCAGGGCAATTTCTAATAGTTAAAACAGATGAGAAGGGAGAGAGAATCCCTCTAACAATTTGTGACTATAATAGAGAGCAAGGAACAGTAACAATAGTTTTCCAAGTAGTAGGAAAAAGTACACAGGATATGGCGAAACTAGAAAAAGGAGAGTATTTTTCTGATGTTGTAGGACCATTGGGGCAGCCAAGTGAACTTATTCATTTAGGAGAAGAAGAATTAAAAAATAAGAAGTATATCTTTATAGCAGGGGGAGTTGGAACAGCTCCAGTTTATCCTCAAGTTAAATGGATGAAGGAAAAAGGTTGCGATGTAGATGTTATCATTGGAACTAGAAGTAAAGAGACTCTTATTTTTGAAGAAGAGATGAAAGCAATTGCAAAAAATCTATATGTGTGTACAGATGATGGAAGCTATGGTAAAAAGGGACTTGTAACAGATATGTTAGATGATCTATTAGTAGAGGGAAAACATTATGATCATGCAGTTGTAATAGGACCAATGATTATGATGAAATTTGCTTCAAAAAAATGTAGAGAGAATAATATCCCTAACACAGTAAGTTTAAATCCATTAATGGTAGATGGAACAGGAATGTGTGGAGCTTGTAGAGTTACTATTGGAAACAAGGTTAAATTTGCTTGTGTAGATGGACCAGAATTTAATGGTGATGATGTAAACTTTGATGAAGCTATGAGAAGACAAAATATGTATAAAACAGAAGAGGGAAGAAATATTTTAAAGATAGAAGATGGAGAAACTCATGAAAACCCTGCTTGTCCAAATCATGAGCCTACATTTGAACCTAAAAAAAGAGTTCCAGTAAGAGAACAAAATCCAGAGATAAGAAATAAGAATTTTGATGAAGTTTGCTATGGATATAATTTAGTAGAGGCACAAGCAGAGGCTGCAAGATGTTTAAATTGTAAAAATCCTCTATGTACTAAAGGATGTCCAGTTTCAATAGATATTCCTGGATTTATTCAAAAGATAAAAGAGGGAGATATATTAGGAGCAGCTAAAATAATTACAAAATATTCAAATCTTCCAGCAGTATGTGGAAGAGTGTGCCCTCAAGAAACTCAATGTGAGGGAAAATGTATTTTAGGAGTAAAAGGAGAGCCAATAGCTATAGGAAAACTTGAAAGATTTGTTGGAGATTGGATAATTGAAAATAAAATTGACTTTGAAGTTGAAGAGAAAAAAGATGAGAAAGTAGCTATTATAGGTGGTGGTCCAGCAGGGCTTACAGCAGCTGGAGATTTGGCAAAAAAAGGATATCAAGTAACTATATTTGAGGCATTACATAAATTAGGAGGAGTTTTAAGTTATGGAATTCCTGAATTTAGATTGCCTAAAGAAAAAGTAGTAGATAAAGAGATAGAAAACTTAAAACAACTTGGAGTAGAGTTTAAAACAGATAGTGTTATTGGAAGAACATTTACAGTTGATGAGTTATTGGATGAAAAAGGATATTCAGCAGTATTTATAGGAAGTGGAGCAGGACTTCCAAGATTTATGAATATACCTGGAGAAAACTATAATGGAGTTATTTCAGCAAATGAGTTTTTAACAAGGGTAAATCTTATGAGAGCCAACAAAATTGATTATAACACACCTATTAAAATAGGTAAGAGAGTAATCGTAGTAGGTGGTGGAAACGTGGCTATGGATGCTGCTAGAACGGCTAAGAGGCTAGGTGCAGATACTACTATTGTATATAGACGTGGAGAGGCAGAACTTCCTGCTAGAAGAGAGGAAATTCACCATGCAAAAGAGGAAGGGGTAAAATTTGAATTTTTAGTTTCTCCTACAGAGATAATAGCAGATGAAAAAGGTTGGGTAAAAGAGGCTAAATGTGTAAGAATGGAGCTTGGAGAGCCAGATGAAAGTGGAAGAGCAAAATTCTCAGTTATACCTAATAGTGAATTTATAATGGAAGTAGAAACAGTTATAATGGCATTAGGTACATCACCAAATCCATTGATTGCATCAACAACTAATAATTTAGTAACAAATAGATGGGATGGAATAGAAGCTGATGAAGAGACAGGAAAAACTTCAAGAGAGGGAGTTTTTGCTGGTGGAGATGCTGTTACAGGAGCAGCAACAGTAATTTTGGCTATGGAAGCAGGAAAGAAAGCTGCTATTGAAATTGATAAATATTTGAAAAGTAAGAAATAGTTATAAGATAGCAAAAGAGCTATTGGATGCTTTGCATCCTCTAGCTCTTTTTAGATTATATGAGTAAGAGGCATAAGAATAATTCCAGCAAAAATTGCCATAAGAGCCTCTTTAGAATATCCATACTGCTTAGAACTTGGCAATAACTCTTCAATAGCAATATAAAGCATAATTCCAGAGATAACCCCAAATATCATTCCCAGTGTTAAACTATTTATAAATGGTTTCAAAACTAGAAAAGCAAGGAGAGCTCCAATAGGTTCAGCTATACCAGATAGAAAAGTATATTTAAAAGCTTTTAACTTACTACCAGTAGCAAAATATATTGGCATGGCCACTGAGATTCCTTCGGGTATATTGTGCATTGTAATAGCAAGAGCGATAGAAACTCCTAAAGTTAAATCTTCGTACCCAGCCATAAAAGTTGCTATTCCTTCAGGAAAGTTATGTAACCCAATAGCAAGAGTAGAGACAAATCCCACTCTAAAAAGATTTTCATGTTTTTTTCCATCCCCATCAGGTTCAGGCTCATGTGGAACAAATCTATCCAACATTGCAGCAAAAAGAACCCCTACAAGAAGGAAAACCACACTTAGAAAAATACCAAGTTTTTCATTATAATATTCACTTAAAAGTTGAGTTGCATTAGGTAGTAAGTCAGTAAAAGAAACACTTAACATAACTCCTCCAGCAAACCCTAATGAAACAGTAACTAATTTTTCACTTTTTTTATTAGCAAAAAAGATAGTAAGAGCACCTAATAAAGTTGACATTCCAGCAAAGAAAGACAAAATTAGAGCTCTTAAAGCAGCATCTTCAAACATAATATCTACATCCTTTCTATATTTTAGTTGATTTACGAAAGTGACATAAGATTTCCTTTAATTAATTTATCTTTTTAAAAGTTCATAACTATTAGATATAGTAGGCATTTTTAGAACATCAAGCATTCTCTCTAATAGAACTCCCTCACGATTTGGATATTTGAAACCATAACTAGCTAAGATACATTGTGTAATAAATTGTACCCCTCTCTCAATAGCTATTGGTAAACTATCCCCTTGAAGTAAACTTCCAATTACAACACTTGTGTAGGCATCTCCAGTTCCTGGATAAGAAGCAGGAATATATTTACAGCTAACTTTCCAAAATACATCATTTTCTTTGTCATAAGCTATAACATTTGTTTTTCTATCAGCTTTATGAGAATTTTCATCTGGAACACTTGTAGCAATAACTATTTTAGGTCCCATATTTGCTAACTCAACAAGCCATTCTTTAACCTCAGATTCACTTATCTCTTTTTTATATGGTTTATTTAGTAAAAAAGTAACTTCAGTAAAGTTTGGAGTGATAATATCAGCTTTACTAATTAATTTTTTCATCTCTTCAACCATTTCATTATTCATAGTTCCATATAATTTACCATTATCTCCAAGTACAGGATCTACAACAGTAAGATTATTTTTGTGACCAAAGAAATCTATAAAATCAGCAACTATTTTCATTTGTTTAGGTGAACCTAAAAAACCTGAGTATATACAATCAAATTCAAGGTTTAAACTTTTCCAATGTGCTATATGTTGTTCCATATAATCAGTAAGATCAAGAAAACTATAACCTTCAAATCCACCAGTATGGCTAGATAAAACTGCTGTTGGTACAGGACAAACTTGTACTTTCATACTAGATAGTATAGGAATTATACTTGTTAAAGAAGATCTTCCAAATCCAGATAAATCATGTATAGCAGCTACTTTTTTTACAATATTTTCCATTTTAACTCCTTTATTTCAATCTGTAAGTTTTTATTCCTTTGTAAAGGATACAGTTTATTTTTTCATCATTTTCTAATTTCTCAAAGATATTGTATTCAAGTTTTTCTTTTCTTGATTCTAAAAAGCTATTGATTTCAAATTGATTCATAGGGTGACGTCTAATTATATTTAGAATAGCCTCATAAGAATCTTCAATTTCACTGAAAAACTCTCCAGAACTTAGCATATCAATAGAAATTCCTCCAAGTTCTTCAACAGCATATTTCATCTCCTCTTGAGAGACAACTTTTACAAAATTTTCAGCAGGGGGTCTTACAGGAGTATTTAAATATACTTTGTCATATTTTATTTTTTTTAAAATTTCTTTAAAATGTTCAATTGAATTTTTATCACAGTTTATTCCTGATATAAGCATTATTTCAAGTAATAATTGCCCTTTGTACTCCTTTGAAAACTCAATTAATCCCTCAAGTTCATCTTTAAAGTGGATAGTTCCTAGAGGTCTATCAATTTTTTTTGCTGTTTCTTCATTATAACCATCTATTGAAGGTAGTACAATATCAGCATTCATTAACTCATCTCTTACCTCTTTTGAACTGAGTAGAGCTCCATTTGTAATAACAGCAACAGGTTTATCAGAGATTTTTTTAACTTCTTTAATTAATTCTCCAAGTTTTAAATAAAGAGTAGGTTCCCCTTCTCCAACAATAGTTATAACATCAAAATCAAAAGGTTCTTTTAAGTATTGTTTAAATTCGTTGATAATATCTTCTAAAGAAAAAAATTCTTTTCTTTCTCCAGTCATCTTATCTGTTCTACCTAATTGGCAGTAGATACATGAATAATTACAAGTTTTACGAGGAATAGGACTTATTCCTAAAGATTTTCCCAATCTTCTAGATGGGACAGGTCCAAAAATGTATTTTAACTCCATATTAATGATGCCTCCTAATATTAGAAATCTTCCTCTAGATTATACAATATTTTTAAAAAATAAGCTATAAACTATATTTTTTAATTAAAATTAATTAAATATTTTTAAAATATTGAAAGTTTTCGTTAAAATGTAATAAAAAATGATTAAATTTTTAATAAAAAAGATAATTTTATCACTTTATTACAAAAAATAAGAGATATATAAGGTCGTAAACAGGTTCATACTGTTTCATAAGAAGAAAAATTAGAAAAAAATTTTAAAATGCAAAAAATGGCTAAAAGTCAACTAGAATAGAGGTTTGGTGGGAAAATATTGTTATTTTAAGGATTTTATTATTATTTAAGCTTTGGAAATAACAGAAATACTTGTTATAATTAATATATAAAAGAAAATAGTTCACTTACGAAAGTTAAAAAATTATTATAGATATAGTTTATTTGAGGGGGTTGAAATGGTAAGTTCACAAACAATAAAAAGTGCACAACAAGGAAATGAAATGGCAATACAAGAGATATTTTCTAAATTTAAGAATATTATTCAAATGAGAACTAAAAATTATTTTTTCTATGGAGGAGATAGAGAGGATGTTATTCAAGAGGCTATGATTGGGTTATTAAAGGCTATAAATGGTTATGATGAAAATAAAACAGCATCTTTTACAACATTTGCTATTTTATGTATAAAACGTCAAATAATAACAGCTATAAAAAGTTCTAATGCAGGAAAAAATAGAATTTTAAACATGGCAATGATAAATCCAGAGACAGAAGATACTTCTAATATGAGTTACTCTAATAAATCTTTCAATTTCTATAATCCAGAAGAGATTGTAATGGGAAAAGAGAGATTTAGGGAGTTAAATAGATATTTAAAAACTAATCTCAGTAAAATGGAAAATGAGGTTTTTGAATATATGTTAGCTGAGATGACATATACAGAGATAGCCGAAAAAACAGGAAGAACACCTAAATCAATAGATAATAGTATTCAAAGAATAAAGAAAAAACTGAATAGATTTTTAGAAGAATATGACAAAGAATAGTAGAATACTAATAAAAATGAGGCATATTTAAAAGAAATAAGAAAAATTTCTCATCTCTTTTAAGTATGCCTCTTATCTATTTGAATTATTTAAAAAATTTTTTTACAATAGAGCAATCATCTTCTGGAATCTCACTTGCATATATAACTTTATTTCCTTCTATCATAACAAAACAATATATATTTTCTCTATTTTTTTTTTCAAAAATATTGATCTCTGTCCTTTGATCTTGGCAGTAGAATAAAACATTTTTAATTTTTTTATATGTTGATGAAAAATGCTTTGAACGATCATTAAAAATATTTGTTGCCTCTTGTGGAGTCTTATATATTCCAACAATATGAGTATGATGATCATACTTTACAATACCACCTTCAATAAGTTCTTCATTTTTAGCAAAAATATTATTAGAAAATAAAAAGATAAAAGATAGAATAAATACTAATTTTTTCATAAAGTCCCCCAAAAGTTTTAATTATATAAAACTAAAAAAATAGATTTTGTAACAACAAAATCTATTCTAAAAAAGTTATTTTCTTATTGGTGCGAAGAGAGAGACTTGAACTCTCACGTCTGGGACACTAGATCCTA
>UQQO01000102.1 GCA_900543175.1 uncultured Fusobacterium sp. | reverse complement strand
CTAAATACAAAGGTACTTTGTCAAAATCTAGCGATGTGCTAGATAACTGAGCTTAGTTAGATAAATTATAGTTTTATAACATAGATTAGAGCAAGAAATTTATAATATAAAAAGGGGCTGTTAAAAAATACAACAACCCCTTTTTATATTTATTATTTTTTAAAACATAAAGCTAATGCTCCTAATAGAGCTGAATCATCTTTTAATTTAGGAAGAACAATATACTCATCTATATTTTTTAAAATCTTATCATTTTGCACATAGTTATTTAGAAGTTTAACAATTCTTTCCTTAATTAAAGGTAAAAGATTTCCTCTCTTTATAATATCTCCACCAATAATAATTTTTTCTGGAGATAAAACAAGAATATAATTTACAAGAGCATGAGCTATATAGAAAGCTTCCATATCCCAAGCTGGATGATTTTCAGGAATATCTTTAAATTCAACTCCCCATCTTCTTTCAAGAGCCATTTCAGATGCCATTCCTTCAAGACAGTTACCACCATGGAAAGGGCAGTTTCCTACAAATTTATCTCTAGGGTGTCTATTTACAAAAATATGTCCCATCTCAGGGTGTAACATACCATGAACTAATTTTCCTTCAACAATAGCTCCTCCACCTACACCTTTTCCAATAGTTAAATAAATAGTATTAGAGATACCTTTTCCTGCTCCCCATATATGTTCTCCATACACAGCAGTATTTACAATAGTATCAAAATAAACAGGTATATTAAGAGCTTTTTCAATCTCTCCAACAATATTAAAATTTCTCCAAAAAGTTTTCGGAGTAGAAGTGATATATCCATATGTTTTAGAGTCTTTGTGTAGATCTATAGGTCCAAAGCAACCTATTCCAATAGCTTCAATCTTCTTATTTTTAAAGAAAGAGATTACTTTTTCCATAGTGATCTCAGGAGTTTCAGTTGCAAAAGAAACTCTTTCCATGATCTCTCCCTTTTCTGTTCCTATACAGCAAACAAATTTTGCTCCACTAGCTTCAATAGCTCCAAAGAACATAAAACCATCCCCTTTTAACATCTTTTTTTTATTTTACCATTTATTTTTACTTTTATCAAAAATTATTAAGATAGAAGAGAAAATTTAGCAATTTCTTAGAAAGTATAGTATAATAAAAAAGTAAATAGGAGTGTTAGAATATTAATGAAATAGATTTTTAGGAGGAGAAATGGTATTAGCAGGAAATAAGAAAGCATTTTTCGATTATTTCATAGAAGATAAATTTGAAGCTGGAATAGAATTAGTAGGAAGTGAGGTTAAATCTGCAAAGGCAGGAAAACTAAGTATAAAAGAGTCATTTATTAGAATAATAAATGGAGAAGTTTTTATTATGGGAATGTCAATTGTACCTTGGGATTTTGGAAGTGTATACAATCCTGAAGAAAGAAGAGTTAGAAAACTTCTTTTACATAAAAAAGAGATAAAAAAATTACATGAGAAAGTAACTCAAAAGGGGTACACAATAATTCCTTTAAATGTTCATCTATCTAAAGGATATGTAAAACTTGAAATAGCTCTTGCTAGAGGAAAGAAAACTTATGATAAGAGAGAGAGTATAGCTAAAAAAGATGTAGAGAGAGATTTGCAAAGAATGGCAAAAATAAGATAGTATTGAAAAATAGCTAGGTATATGATATAATAATATGAAAATTAAATAATGGGAGTGCAAAGGTTTCGACGGGGTTCTCAGGTTATAGGTAGCAGGTCAGGGTGACCGCTGTGAGAGGTCAAACACATCGTTTAGATGGAAACAGAAATTACGCTTTAGCTGCTTAATAAGTCAGCTCACCTCTGAACATTCTCTTCTGTAAGCGTGTTCAACTGAGGTGTCACTAAAATACAGATTACCCTAAGTGATTTCTCTAAGCTTTAGGGGACATTCTAGAGGATAGCTTTAATCAGCCCTGTCTGTGGGATTGGTTACTGCGAAGTTCAATAGCAGACTAAGCTTGTAGAAGCCTATGGCGCTGGTAATTTCGGACACGGGTTCGATTCCCGTCACTTCCACCAAAATGAAAATAAACTGTTTTAAAGTTAAGTCATCTTTTGATATAGATCAATAGATGGCTTTTTTAGTACCTAAAGAATTTATAATTTGATTTTTTACTGTAGAAAAAGCTCTCTATGATACAAATTCATAAAGAGCTTTTCTATTAGAGCATATATTGTGTATTGTAAAGTTCGTGGTAGAAGCCATTTTTCTCCATCAATTGAGAATGAGTTCCCTGTTCAATTATATGTCCATCTTTTAAAACTAAAATAAGATTAGCATTTTTAATAGTAGAAAGCCTATGAGCAATAATAAAACTTGTTCTACCTTTTACTAAGTTAGAGATAGCCTTTTGTAATCTTATCTCTGTTCTAGTGTCAACTCCACTTGTAGCCTCATCAAGTATTAAGAATTTAGGATCTGAAGCTATAATTCTAGCAATAGTGATAAGTTGTTTCTGCCCTTGAGAAAGCACCATATTATCTTCACTAACTACTGTATCATAACCTTGAGGGAGTTTAATAATAAAATCGTGAGCACAAGCAAGCTTAGCACTTTCAATAACCTTATCAAAATCAATTTCACTATTTCCATAACTAATATTCTCTCTAATAGTTCCAGTAAATAGCCAACTATCTTGTAGTACCATTCCAAAAAGTTTTCTAATATCCTTTTTCTTATAAAGCTCAATATCCTTATCATCTAATAATATTTTTCCTGAGGTAATACCATAAAATCTCATTAATAAATTAACAATAGTAGTTTTTCCCCCACCAGTAGGACCAACAATAGCCACTATCTCTCCATGTTCAGCTTTAAAAGATAGATCCTTTAATACAGGAGTATCTTCATTATATGAGAAATTAACATCTTTAAACTCAATTTTTCCCTCTAAAGAGTTTAAATCAATATCTAAAGTTCCTTTTTCAATATCTTCAGGCTGATCAATAAAATTAAAGAAACGTTCAGCACTTACAATTACAGTTTGAACTATACTATATGCTTCAGAGATACTAGCAATAGGACGATTAAAAAGTTTTGAATAGATAACAAAACTTGAAAGTCCTCCAAGAGTGATCTTGCCATTTAGCATAAAGATAGCTCCAGTTAAAATTATTAAAGAGTATCCTAGGTTTCCAATAAAATTTAGAGTAGGAAAATTAAATCCTGCTAAAAATAGAGATTTTATAGCATTATCCTTATAGTTAGAGTTTAACTCACGGAATTTAGAAATAGCTCTCTCTTCATAGGAGAAAGACTTAACCTCTGCTTCTCCAGTTAAGATCTCATCAACATACCCATTTAGTTGCCCTAAATATTTTTGTTGAACTCTTCTTTTCTCTCTACTTTTTTTAGATATTTTCTTTAAAAAGTATCCAGTAAATGTAACTAAAAATATCTGTATCAAAGTTAAAGATGGACTTATATACAACATAATCCCTAAGGCAGTAGATATTGTAAGAAGATTTACTACAACCCTAGTTCCTATTTGAGATAGAGAACCACTGATATTATCAATATCATTTATCATAATAGTTATAATATTCCCTTGAGATATCCCATCAAAATATTTAAGAGGAAACTTATGAATCTTTTCAATTCCATCTTTTCTCATAGTGTTTACAATATCTTGAGAGATAATATTCATCTTTATATTTTGTATCAGCGTCAATACAGCACCTGTAATATATGAGAAAAGTAAAAGTATAGATATTTTTCCTAATTGTATATAGTTTGCTTTCTCCATATGAAAATGTATCTCATTAATTCCTTTACCAACTAAATATGGACCAACTAATGTAAGAAGATTTCCAATAATTGCTAGAATAATAAGGAAAATAAATTCAAACTTATACTTCATAAGATATGGAAAAAGCTTTTTAAATATATTATTTTTCACAGTATCTTCCTCCTGGAATACAAATTTCTTGTGACTCACAGATCTCTCTATACACTTCACAATTTTTTACAAGATTATCATGAGTGTCAAAGCCTGCTATTTTACCATTGTCAAGAACAATAATTCTATCATGTTTCATCAAAGATGCTACCCTTTGAGAGATAGTAAGAATTGTTGTATTTTTTAGATAGGTTTTTAATTTATTTTTAAGATTGTATTCTGTTATAAAGTCAAGAGCACTAAAACTATCATCAAAAAGTAAAATTTCAGGTTGTTTTATTAGTGTTCTTGCTATTGATATTCTTTGCTTTTGCCCACCAGAAAAATTCATTCCACCTTTAGTTACATTTGTTTTATACTGATCAGGAAGTTTTTCTATAAATTCTGTTCCCTGTACAATTTCAGCTATCTCTCTTATCTCTTCATCACTTGCATCTTCTTTACCCCAACGGATATTTTCTTCTATTGATTGAGAGAATAGAAAAGATTTTTGTAGAACTATTCCAATTTTGTCTCTTAACTCTTTTTCATCATATTTATTGATATTTACCCCATCAATTAAAAGCTCACCTTTTGTAGCCTCATAAAATTTTGGGATAAGAGATATAAAAGTTGTTTTTCCAGAACCTATACCACCTATAATTCCAATATTTTCTCCTCTTTTTATTTTTAGATTGATATTTTCTAAAATATATTTATCTGTTCCATCATATGAGAAAGAAAGGTTTTTAAACTCAATAATATCATCAGTTACTAATTTTTCAAACTCCTCTTGAGATATATTCTCTATATTTTCAGATAAAATCTCTTTAACCCTCTTATATGATATTGCTGTACGGCTATAAAGAGTAAATAGGAAAGATAGTGCATTCATAGAGAATAAAAGCATATTTAAGTAGTTGATAAAAGCTACAACTTCCCCTAGGTGCATCTTACCATAACTAACTCTTATTCCTCCAAACCAAAGAACAGCTACAACCCCTAAATTCATAATTAATGTTATAAATGGTAATTTACTTGACATTAAATTATCTGCTTCAATAGTTTTATTTTTAAGCTCATCATTTCTTAATCTAAATTTTTCCTTCTCAATATTTTCTTTCGATAGAGCTCTAATAACTCTTATACCAGTGAGATTTTCTCTTAGAACAAGTGTTAAATTATCTAATTTCTTCTGAACTTCACTATATTTTCCAAAAGATTTCTTCATATAATAAAGAGTACTTCCTACTATTGAGGGAACAATTACTAAGAATAGTATAGATAGAACAGGGTTGATAGTAACAGCCATAAATACAGCTCCTATCCCTGTTACCAACCCTCTAAGGACCATTCTTACACACATAAGAAACATATTTGTAATTTGATCAACATCTTTAGTTATTCTAGTAATTAGAGAAGCTTGAGTATATTTATTCAAATGTACAAAGTTAAAATTTTGTATCTTTGTAAAAACACTATCTCTTAAAGAAGCACCAAAATTTTGAGTAGCATGAACTGAAAAATAGTTACATAAAATAGAGGATAGATATCCTCCAAGAGCGATTCCAACCATAGTTAATCCCATTTTAATTATGTAATTTATATTTTGATTAGCCACACCAATATCTATAATTTTTGCCATAATTAAAGGGAGAGATAGATCACAAAAAGCTTCAGTCATTTTAAAAAGAGCTGCTATTGAAGCTTTAGGTATAAAGGGTTTAAAATATTTGAACATTTCTCCTCCAGTTAAATTTTAAATAATTACATTAAATTTTAACATATATTTTCTAATAAAAAAATAAGATATAAGTAAAAATTTTAAAACAAATAAAAAAAGGAACTAAGATTGACTTAGTTCCTTAAAGTTTCAAGACTAAACTAATTATCTAACTTTGATATTAGCTGCTTGAGGACCTTTTTGTCCTTCAATGATATCAAAAGTTACTTCTTCATTTTCATTTAAAGTTTTGAATCCTTCTTTTTGGATTTGAGAGAAGTGTGCAAATACATCTTTACCATCTTCACCTGTAATAAATCCAAATCCTTTTTCTTGATTAAACCATTTAACTGTACCTTTCATTGTGTACCTCCATAAAATATTATTGAACAATAGAACTCGTGACATTTTGATAGTAACTAAATTAGCTACCATGAAAATCTTAATAAACATAAAGGTATTACTGAAAGAATACTTTAAATATTAAATCTCAAACTTCAAAACTCATAAATTTATTATTGCTATACAGGTAGTATACTACACTTTTCAATATTTGTACAGCTTTATTTTTATTGACAGAAGAAAAATGAAATAGTATAATATAAAGATAACAATAAAAAAACTATTAATATGTAGCAGGTGGGCAGCTTATAACCCATCTGCTTTTATTTTTTTTAGGAGGAAAAAATGTTTAAATTAGATAAAAAATTTATAAAAACTTTGATGCTTTTAGCAATTCCTATTATTTTACAAAGTTTAGTTACAGCATCATTAAATCTTCTTGATAACTTAATGATAGGTTCATTAGGAGAAAATGAGATTGCAGCAGTAGGAATATCTAACCAATTTTATATGCTATATTATTATACGATTATGGGAATTACTCTAGGAGCAGGAATATTTATGTCACAGTTCTGGGGGAAAAAAGATGTGGCAAGTATTCATAAATTTTTAGGTATCTCATTGGTAGTTGGAATGATAAGTACAATATTTTTTGCAATATTGGCATTTGTCTTTCCAGAGATGATAATGAAAATTTTTACAGATGAAAATATTGTTATAGGGCAAGGAGTTGCATATTTAAAAATGGTAGCTTTGAGCTATATTTTTACTACTGTATCTCTTTCTTATGCAGCAGCTTTAAGAAGTATAGGACAAACTAAAATTCCTATGTATGGAAGTTTAGTGGGACTTGTATTTAATGGAATATTAAACTATATCTTTATTTTTGGTAAATTTGGGGCTCCTGTTATGGGAGTTGCTGGGGCTGCTTTAGGAACTACTGTTTCAAGATTTATGGAGTTAGCTTTTATACTATTTATTATTTATAAAAATAAAAATGTTGTAGCTGGAAAAATTTCACAACTTCTTGATTTTAATTTTAATCTTGTAAAAAGATATTTTATTACAGCTACCCCTGTGGTTTTTAATGATGTCATGTGGATAGCAGGAATTACAGCATATTTTATAGCTTATTCAAAATTGGGAATAAATGCTACTGCTACAATGCAGATAGCCAATACGATTAACAATGTTTTTAATATTTTTGGAATAGGTATAGCCTCAGCTTCAGCTATTTTAATTGGAAATAAGATAGGTGCAGGAAAAGAGGAAGATGCCAAAGAAGATGCAATTAAAATATCAGTTTTTGGAGTTCTAATAGGAATTATTATAGGAGTATTCTTTTTCTTTTTAGCTCCTTTTATAGCTATGTTATTTAAAATAACTCCTGAAACATATCACAATGTAATTGTAGTATTAAGAGTAATGGCTATTGTTCTACCATTGAGATTTTTTGGAATTACTCAAATTATAGGTGTATTACGTGGTGGTGGAGATGTAATGTATGCAATAGTGACAGAGCTTGTAGCAGTATGGTTAATAGGAGTTCCCCTTTCATTTGTAGGAGCAGTATATTTTAAGTTTCCTATAACAATAGTATATATTCTAGTTTGTTTAGAAGAGCCATTCAAAGCTGTTGCTACTTACCCTAGACTACGTTCAGGTAAGTGGATAAAAAACTTAGTGAAGAATTAAAAAAATGAGCTTTAGGGCTCATTTTTTTATAATTCCTTAAATAACAGGTTATTTAAAATATCTGTTGGATCTGCATTTCTATATTTATCTCTCAATCTCTTTTCATTTTCAAGTTTTTCAAGAGTTTTTTTATCACTTGTAACTTTTTTCTTTTTTTCAGGATATTTTTCTATTTTATATCCCTTAACTATTTTACTATCAATATCAAAATATACTTCTAAAAAAGTTTCTTTAATTACTTTTTGACTATAAACTATCTCAACAGGAAGCAAAGCTTTTAATATCTTTTTATTTTGAACATTGTTTTTAGTGTAATAAGTTCCTTTGTGATAGATATAAGTGTATGGACTCTCTTTTCTTGAAACTATAAAATATGGTTTGCCAAAGATATCTATAATATCTTTTTCAGTTGTTTTATTAATAGCTATTAATGGAGAAAGAGAATTTTGTAACTCATTATTTAATCTTAAAGTTTTTAATGATGTACAACTAGAAAATAGGATTAGAAATATTAAAAAATAGTATTTTTTCAAGTTATCTCTCCTTTTGTTTTTTAAGATATAGTATATCA
>UQQO01000101.1 GCA_900543175.1 uncultured Fusobacterium sp. | reverse complement strand
TAATTATTAAGATAAAATGTATGAAATTAAATTAAAATAAAGGGAAGAGGTAGTAAAAATATGGATAAGGAAGTAGTTTTAACAGAATTTGCAAAAGTAATAAATTCAGATAGATACCAATACACAGAGAGTGATATTTTTTTAATGGAACACATGGAGGAGAAAGAGGCTGTTTTTGATGTGTTCTTTAGAAAAACAGAGGATGGAGGATTTGCAGTTGTTTCAGGAGTGCAAGAGGTAATCAATTTAATTGAGATTATGAATAGCACAAGTGAAGAGGAGAAGAGAATGTACTTTTCTAAACTTATTCACGAGGAACACTTAGTAGAATATCTTTCAAAGATAAAATTCACTGGGGATATGTATGCTATGAGAGATGGGGAGATAGTGTACCCTAATGAGCCTGTAATAACAATTAAAGCTCCATTAATTCAAGCTAAAATTTTAGAAACACCTATTTTAAATATAATCAATATGCAAATGGCAATAGCTACTAAAGCATCAAGGGTAACAAGAGCAGCTTATCCAGTGCAAGTATCATCATTTGGAAGTAGAAGAGCACATGGTTTTGATAGTGCAGTTGCAGGAAATAAAGCAGCAGTTATAGGGGGATGTACAAGCCATTCAAACTTAGTAACAGAGTATAAATATGGTATTCCAAGCATAGGAACAATGGCACACTCATATATACAAACTTTTGGTGTTGGAAGCCATGCTGAAAGAGAGGCTTTTGATACTTTTATCAAACATAGAAGAAATAGAAAATCAAATGCTTTGGTACTTCTTATAGATACTTACAACACTTTAGGAATAGGGATAAAAAATGCGATAGATTCATTTAAAGCTTGTGGAATTGATGATTCTTACAATGGAATTTATGGAGTTAGAATAGATTCAGGAGACTTAGCATACCTATCTAAAAAATGTAGAGCTATGCTTGATGAAGCAGGCTTAAAAAAGGCTAAAATTTTCCTTACTAACTCATTAAATGAGGAGTTAATAAGATCATTGAGAGAGCAAGGAGTTTGTGCTGATGTCTATGGTGTTGGAGATGAGATAGCAGTTAGTAAATCAAACCCTTGTTTTGGTGGAGTATATAAAATTGTGGAGATAGATAAAGAACCAGTTATAAAGCTATCAGAAGATATTATTAAAATATCAAATCCAGGATTTAAAGAAGTTTACAGAATATATGATAAAGAGGGATTGGCATATGCTGACCTTGTAACTTTAGTGAGAGATGACAAGGATAAAGAAAAATTAACTGAAGGTAAAGATATAACTATCAGAGATGAAAAATATGAGTTTAAGTTTAGTGATTTAAAATCTGGAGAGTATTCAGTTAAAAAATTAACTAGAGAGTATGTAAAATCTGGAGAGATAATAAGAGATGAATATGAAAAATTATTTAATGTGTTAGGATCTCAAAGATACTATCTTGACAGTTTAGAAAAAGTTTCAGAGGAGAGAAAGAGACTTGAAAACCCTCATAAATATAAAGTAGACTTATCAGAAGATCTTATAAAATTAAAGTATGATCTAATAAAAACTATAAAATCAGAAGTAACAAAAAATGACTCTCATTCTAAATAGGATGAGAGTCATAATAGACATTAAAGTGATAAAGCTTTAACTAATAATTCAGCAGTTGAGATATTAGTTGCAATTGGTATTTTATGAACGTCAGCTAATCTGATAAGAGCAGAGATATCTGGTTCATGAGGTTGTGCTGTAAGAGGATCTCTTAAAAAGAAAACAGCTAAAATGTTGTTAGTAGCTATTTCAGCACCGATTTGTTGGTCTCCACCAATAGGTCCAGATTGGTATCTGTGAATATTTAAACCAGTAGCATCCATAATTTTTTGCCCTGTTGTTCCAGTGGCAACAAGTTCATAATTTTTAAAAAAATCAGCATGTTTTTTAGCAAAAGCAACAATATCATCTTTCATATTGTCATGAGCTATAAGAGCTATTTTGTTCATATTATAAATTCCTCCCATTAAGATATGATATATGTTATTATATAAATTTTTGGACAAAAATGCTAGTAATTTATAAAAATAAAAGGAGAAAAAGTGAAATTTAGTAAAATAAAATATATAGAGAGAAAAACTGGAGAGATTCTTACAGAGAAAGTTCCAGGGGAGAAATATCTTAAATTTTTATATTATAATCCATTAGGGGAATTACCATTAAATCTTGTAGTTAAAAAGAAATTTTTAACAGAGTTTTATGGTAGAAAGATGTCACTTCCTGAATCATGTAAAAAAATTGTACCTTTTATAGAGGAAGCAGAGATAAATATTAGTGAAGCTAAAAAGAAAGTTGAAGAGTTTACCTCTTTTAATGATTTCTTTTACAGAGAGTTAAAAGCAGGAGCTAGAAAAATAGATTATTCAGAAGATGTATTAGTATCTCCAGCAGATGGAAAGATATTAGCTTATGAAAATATAAAGGATAAGGATAAATTTTTTATTAAAGGGGATAAATTCTCTTTAGAGGAGTTTTTTAGAGATAAAGATTTGGCAAAAAAATATGAAGATGGAGTATTTGTTATTATAAGATTAGCTCCAGTAGATTATCATAGATTTCACTTCCCAGCAGATGGAAATATAAGTGAAAGCAAGCTTATAGATGGTTGGTATTACTCTGTATCCACTCATGCTGTAAAACAAAATTTTAGAATTTTCTGTGAAAATAAGAGAGAATATTCTATTTTAAAAACAGAAAAATTTGGAGATATAGCAATGTTTGAAGTTGGAGCTACAATGGTAGGGGGAATAACTCAAACTTATAAGGCAAACTCTTTTGTAAATAAGGGAGAAGAGAAAGGGTATTTCTATTTTGGTGGATCAACTTGTATCTTAGTTTTTGAAAAGGGAAAAATACAGATAGATAAAGATCTTTTAGAAAATACTCAAAAGGGAATAGAAACAAAAGTTTATATGGGAGAGAGAATAGGAGTATCTAATTTATAAAAGAGGAGTAGTATGAAGAGAAAAAGAAAGTACTTTAAAATTGGAGATTTAATAATATATTCTTTTTTTATAATATTTTTTACTGGGCTTGGATTAAAAATAATGAATCTTTCTCAAGAGAGAGCCTCAAAAGTTGAAATCTATGTAGATAGCGAATTAAAATATGTATATCCTTTACAAAAAGAGGAGAGAGATATTTTTGTAGACACCAATATAGGTGGAGTAAATGTTAAATTTAAAGATAATATGGTAAGAGTTACAAGCTCTAACTCACCTTTAAAATTAAATGTAAAACAAGGATGGATAAAGGATCCAGGAGAGGTTATAATAGGAGTTCCTGATAGATTATTGATAAAAATAGTTGGGGATAAGAAAGATAATACAGACAGCGATGATATAGACTTTATAGTTAGATAGGAGTATTACAGATGAATAAAAAACTAAGCTATTTTAAGATAATAGGAATAGGGATTATTTTAATTTTAATTCAAAGTTTCTTTCAAAGATATGAGGCATTAAAGGAGATATATTCTACCTATATAGGGTATCTTGTACCAGTTATTTATGCTCTATTTATAACAATATTTTTAGATCCAGTGGCAACTAAGATAGAGGAGAAAACAAAGTTAAGTAGGTTAAAATCAGTATGTTTAACTTTTTTGTTGGTAGTGATTTTAGTAGTAAGTTTTATTGGACTTGTTCTGCCTGAACTTGGAAAGAGTTTTAAAGAGTTATATAGCAAGTTTCCAATGATGCAAGATAAAATTGGAAGCACAATAACACAATGTATAGAGTATTTAAAAGAGAAAAATATATTGGTAATTGGAGAGAAACAACTTGAAAATAATATTATAGCACTCTTTAAGAAAAATATAGGAAAGATTCAAGAGTATAGCTTTACTGTTGTAATGAATATTATGTGGTGGCTAGTAGCTCTAGGTAAATTTTTTATAGGTTTCTTTTTGGCATTTTTTATCTTAATTGATAAGAGATATTTTATAAACTTTAAAGATAATATTTTAAAAATATGTTTTGGAAATGAAAAAGGAAAAGAGTATAGTGAGTTTTTAAACTCTTCAAGACAAGTACTACTAAACTATGTTTGGGGTAGAATGATTACATCAGGAATAGTGGGAGCTGTAACTTTTGGAGTACTGTTAATTTGTAATGTTCCCTATGCCCTTTTAAGTGGAATTATGATAGGGATAGGAAATATGATTCCATATATAGGTTCTTTTATAGCTGGAGTTATAGCAGTATTTCTAGTTGTATTAGCAGAGCCAATGAAAGTTTTCTATCTATTTTTGGCTATGATAATAGCTCAAACTGTTGATGGTTGGGTAATAGGACCAAAAATAGTAAGTGAAACTGTTGGAATGAGTACTTTTTGGGTAGTTGTAGCAGTACTTATAGGTGGAAGTTTAATGGGACCAGTAGGAATGTTTTTCGGAGTTCCAGCATTTGGAATAATTAAACTTATTTATTTAGCAAAATTAAAAAAAGCAGAGGAAAAAAGTAACAAATTTGAAGGAGAGTAAATGGAAAATATAACTTTAATAGCATCAAGTACAATGGGACTTGAAAGTATAGTGAGAGATGAATGTGTAGAGTTAGGGTTTAAAAATGTAAAGACTTTTAATGGAAGAGTTGAATTTGACGGAACAGTTAGAGATATTCCTAAAGCAAATATTCATTTGAGATGTGCAGATAGAGTTTTTGTTAAGATGGGAGAGTTTAAAGCTTTTACATTTGATGAACTGTTTAAAAATATAAAAAAGATAGATTGGCAAAACTATATTCCAGAAAATGGAGAGTTTCCTGTTAGCTGGGTAAGTTCTGTAAAATCAAAACTTTTTTCTAAATCAGATATTCAAAGAATAACTAAAAAAGCTATTGTTGAAAAATTAAAAGAGAAGTATAAGAAAGAGTATTTTTATGAAGATGGACCTCGTTATGCAATTAAAATTCAAGCTCATAATGATGTTTTTATTGTTATGATTGATACAAGTGGAGAGGGACTTCATAAGAGAGGGTATAGAGCTATAAAAAATGAGGCTCCAATAAAAGAGACTATGGCAGCAGCTCTTGTAAAACTTTCAAGATGGAAAGGTGGAGAGAGACCTTTAGTAGATCCAATGTGTGGAACAGGAACTATTCTTATAGAGGCAGCAATGATAGCTAGAAATATTGCTCCTGGGGCAAATAGAAACTTTGTTTCAGAGGGATGGAGTATCATACCAGAAAATGATTGGATAGAGGTTAGAGATGAAGCTTTTTCACAAGAGGACTATGAAAAAGAGGTAAAAATATTTGGTTCAGATATAGATGCTGACACTATTGAGATAGCTAGAGAAAATATTAAAAAAGCTGGTGTTGAAGAGGAGATAACATTAGAGTGCAAAAACTTCTTAGATCTTGAAATGGAAGAGAGACAAGGGTGCTTAATAACTAACCCACCTTATGGAGATAGATTGCTAGATAAAGAGGCAGTTGAGAGATTATATGGACTTTTAGGGGATATTTGTAGAATGAGACTTCCTAAGTGGTCTTACTATATAATCACATCTTATGAAGAGTTTGAAAAAGCTTTTGGAAAGAAAGCTACTAAAAATAGAAAATTATATAATGGTGGAATTGAGTGTCGTTACTACCAATATTATGGAGAGAAAGATGGAAAAAACAACAGATAATCACTTATTAAAATTTTGTGTAGAGGTTATACTACAAGTTTTAAAATTAACTGATAATAAGATAAAGCAGTTGAGAGAGATAGGAGATCTATCAGGGGCAGAGATACTAGAAAAAGATGTTATAGAGAAGTATGAAAAGCTTTATGGTGGACTTACTGGAGAGGGAATAAAAGAGTTTAAAGAGGAAGAACTTAAAGGAATAAGAGAGCATATAGAAAATATAATGATAAAAAATAATCTTTCTAAAGAGTATATTGAATCTCAAGTTGCTTTGAGAGAAAAATTAAAAGGAGATTCAGGAGCAGAGGTAATAAAGAGATTTTTTCAGTACGAGAAAAAAGAGTTGGAAAAAACAAAATATGATCTTTTGGAAAAAGTTTCTAAGGTGCTAGATGAAGAAGAAAGAGTTTCTATGCTTATGAAAAATGCTATACAGGAAGAGGAGCAGATTGAATATATATATCAACTTCAACCTATAAGAGAAAAGTATAGAGAGCTAGAAAGTAAAATTTTTAAAGTTCAAGATAAACTAGATCTATTGAAGAAAAAATTAGATTCAGAATGGTATTATGAGATCTATGGAACTGTTTCAAAAGATGAGATGTTAAAAACTTATAATGAGGTTATGAAAAAAGATTAAGAGTTTTTAAAAATTTATGATACAATTATGGAGGAGAAAATGAAAATGGTAAAAATAGTAATCTTGTTACTTATAATAGTTGGAGGGTTTTTATACCATTCTAAAAAAGGAGCAGGAGCTAAGTTAGATATTAAGGAGGGAAAAATAGTGGAAAATTTAGTATTAAATGCTAAAATAAAAACATCAAAAGGAGATATTAACCTAAGACTTTTACCTGAGGTTGCTCCTATGACAGTTACAAACTTTGTACACTTATCAAGAAGAGGATATTATGACGGGCTTAAATTCCATAGAGTAATAGCTGATTTTATGATTCAAGGAGGAGACCCAACAGGAACAGGTGCTGGAGGACCAGGATACCAATTTGGTGATGAGTTTAAACAAGAGGTTATATTTGATGTGCCAGGTAAATTAGCAATGGCTAATGCAGGACCAGGAACAAACGGATCACAATTCTTTATTACTCACGTGCCAACAGATTGGTTAAACTATAAACATACAATTTTTGGTGAAGTTGTAGCTCCTGAAGATCAAGAGATAGTAAATAAAGTTCAACAAGGGGATATTATTGAAACTATTGAAATAAGTGGAGATGTTGAAAAATTCTTAGAGGCTAATAAAGATATGACAGAAGAAATGGACAAAATATTAGCACAAACTATGCCTAATTTAAAAAAATAATCTAAATTAAAAGGGAGCTGGACATAAAATTCAGCTCCCATCTTTTTATGACTAAAGAAATTATAGAGTTGATTTTTAGAACTCTTCAAACTTCTTTTCATCGTTGTTTAAATCTACCTCTTGAAAATACTCTACAACTCTTCTTAACCAACTCTCTTCTATTAAAACTTTTCTTACTCTTCCACACTCAATTTTTTTGATTATTCCATTATGAGCTCCTCTATTTCTATTGTCAATAACTCTATTTTTACCTAATTCTTGTATTAAACCATTGAAAACTCTAGCTTGTTCTAATTTTTCAATCAAACTACCAAAAGTCAAATTTTCTTTTAAGCTTAATTTTCCCCTTAACTCTATTTCAAATAGTTTAATGTAACCAATATATACTCCACTAAAATCTATATCTTCATTTTCATTTAAAAAGATATATTCAGCAGAGATTAAACTCTCTCTACTTTCCTCACTTAAAAAATCATACTCTCTTTCCACTCTTTCTCTTATAGAGTTAAGTGGGTATTTTTTATTTCTAGGATTTTCCTTTAAATTTTTGTTCTCTCTATTTAATTTTGTTACCTCATCTTTTAAATGAGAATTTCTCATTCTCAATAACTCTATCTCTTTACGTAATCTTTTTATCTCTTCATTTTCAACATCAACATAACCAGAAAAAACATTGTACATCTCCTCATTAAATTCATTCACATTAAAATTGTATTTCATATTTCATTCCTCCATTGTTTGTTTTATTTTTATGTGTAAATTATAGTTTAAAAATATTACCTCTTTTTTAAAAAAATTACCTAAATTACTCATCTGAAGTTATTGCACTTAATATTTCTATTACTCCACCTAAAATTGCTACAACCCCTAATATTATTTTTTTGTTAGTATTGTTCATAGTCTACCTCCTAGTTTTTGATTTTTTCTCCCTTTGTTATGTCACTATTATATATTTTCCATTTACTAAAAATAGTAGAAGATTTACTTTTTTATTCAGGAGAGAAGGAAAGATTAATAATAAGAAATTATCTATTTTTTTATTATATTTTCATGGTATAATCAGATTAGAATTAAGTAGATAATAGGGGAGAAAATATGAAAAAAGTAGATATAATTTTGAAAAGTGATAGAAAATTTAGTAATAGTGCCTCAGAGGGATTGAGAGGATATTGTGGTAACTATTTTAGAAATATAGTGCAGTTTCATAACCATTTAGATGAACTATCTTTTAACTATGATTT
>UQQO01000100.1 GCA_900543175.1 uncultured Fusobacterium sp. | reverse complement strand
GTGTTTGAGCGAGCTTGCGAGTGAGTTTTGCATTTTCAACGGAATGAGCCTAGGGCTTCTTTATTCACTGATATGGAGTCAAATTGATGTTAAAAAATATAAGTTTTGTAAACGTAAATTAGAATGATAAATTATAATTTAATTTATTTATTAATAAAAGTTTTTTCTAAATAGGAGATTAAATCTTTTCTTAACTCTTTAAGATCTTGCTCATAAGTAGGAGAAAGATTTTTAGGATATTTATCATTCATAAATCTACCATAGTTTTTCATCCCCCACCAATTAGCTAAATCATCATCGAAAACTTTATAAGCTTCCATATATCTATTCCACTGTTCACCTCCATCTCCAATAAAACCTCTACCTTTACCAAGGAAGCCACAATTCATTATAGTGAATAATCCTTTATTATTTAACATTCCTCTAAGTCCATTCTCATCAGCAGTATATGCAAAATCTCTAGCAAAAACTCTCTCTTGGTAACCTTTAACTATGGCAATAGCAGAATCGTGCCAGTTAGGGTAGACAAAGATAATGTAATCAGCTTGAGTTACAAAATTTTGTTCCTTAGCCACATCTTTTTCAGGTTTTCCTATCCCATCTTTTTGATAGAAAAACTCATCAAAATTCAAAATAGGATTCCATTTCATTTTATAAAGATCACGAAGTTCAACCTCAATATCATTCTCTTCAAAATACTTCATAGCAGTATATGCAAGATCAAAAGTGATGCTGTTGTGTCTTAGATCTCCAACTATAAATAGAGCTTTTTTCTTTTGGGAATCTGTAAATCCATGTGGAGTGTACTTATTTAGATACTTATTAGGGATAATAGAAGCTGATGTTATCCCATCAATATTAATAGTTACATTTGGAACCTCATTATATTTTCTAATAAACAAAGCACTACAAGTTAAAATGATAATAGCAATTAAAATATAGATTCTTCTCACTGTATAAACACTTCCTTACTTTTCTTCTAGTATTAGATTAAAATCATTAATATTCTTGTTCAATCTAAATAGATCTGTTTTTAATCTTTTATATTTAGGATCATTGATAGAGATAAAAACCTCTTTATCTCCTTCAATATTTGCAAACTCATAATATCCATTTTCATCAGAAGTAACAGAAGTTATTTTATTAATATCTTCATCATGTATAGTGACGACAATTTTAGGAAGAGCTTTTACCCCGTCAGTAACAACTCCTTGAATATTAAATTTAGTTTTAGTTAGAACAATTTCTAAATTTGGAATAGATGAATCACTCTCTATTTTTCTAACACTACCATTTGTAAAAAATCCTGGCTTACTACAAATTAAAGTTACTATTCCTGAACTAACCTCTTTTTTAAATTTTCCATACTCATCTGTTTTTAAATAGAAAGTTTCAGCACCATTTTTTATAGTTACTTGAGCATTAATGATAGGATTTCTCTTTTCATCAATTACACGTCCTTCAACAAAACTAGGTATTTTATCTAAGTTGATAGTTAAATTATAGGGTTTAGCTGAAGAGGTAAACTCATAAATTAAAGGATTATTTTTTTTAATTGTATACCCAAATTTATTTATATTGACTTTATAATTTCCCTTAGGAAGTTTTATTTGAAAATTACCTAAATAATCTGAGGTAGTAGAGTAACCTCTATTTAAGTTATCAATAAATTGTATCTCACTTCCCCCAACATTATTATTTTTAGATTTTACAACCCCATTGATAATAACATCTTCTTTTTTAGAAAACTCAATATAGATTTCATTAGGTATTTTTTTTACATCTATCTCTTTTACAATAGGAGCATACTCCTTATTAAAAAATAGAAATGTATAGATCTCTTCATCAAGATTAAAAGTTGCTTTTGAATTATAAAAATCAAAGGTTTTAAAAGTTTTATCATTAGATTTATAATATCTAATATTTCCACAAGGTATATTAAAATGTATTGTAAATTCTTTTGAAAAAGATAAAATTGACAGAATAAAGAAGAGTAAAGCTATCTTAATTTTATACATAAGTTCCTCCATGAAGTTAAAATAAATTAATAAAAATATTATAACATTTTTTTAATAATAAAAAAATTAAAAAGATATAGAGAAAATTTTTCATGAATAAATTTAAGATATGTTTTTACTTTTATATGAATCATGTGATATAATTCAAGTTAAATGCAAAGGAAACTGTCGAGGAGGAATAATATGAATGATAACATTATTGATAAACTTAATGCGGCAAAATTGAATTTTTTAAAAGCAACAGCTGAAAGAAGTTTTTATCTTGATGAGTTTAAAGAAAATATTATACTTGCACTGACAGATAAGCAAATAATATCTGGGATTATCTATCAAGAAGTTATATTAGAGATGAAAAAGGAGACAACAGCAAGGGTTAAAATGAGAAGGGATATCCCTTTAAAATCTTTACAACCATACATAATGGCTGCTGAAAAAATAGGATTGCAATATACTCTGGTAGATGCATTAGATACTCAGGGAGACATTGGACTTGTAGTAGTTTCAAAAGAAGTCTTTGATGATGATAAAAGACAGATATTAGTAGAGGATTTAGAAGAAAAATTTGAAAAAGTAGGCTTGAATAAAGAATATATAAGAAAGTTGGGATCTAAACTTTGTAAAAAACATTATAAATTACTTGCAGAGAAGATGCCAACATATAAAGATCAATTTGAAGAGCTTACATTATTTGATAGATTATTTGGAAAAAAGTGTCCAATATGCAAAGTAGAAAGGGAGAAAAACTGATGGTAGAAGCATTTAAGGTAACAGGTGGAAAAGAGATTTCAGGAGTATTAGAGGTAGAGGGAGCAAAAAATGCAGCTTTACCAATAATGATTGCTACTCTTATTGAAAAGGGAACTTATATTTTAAAAAATGTTCCAAATCTTATGGATATAAGAACTTTAGTAAAACTGTTAGAGAGTTTAGGATTAAAAATAGAAAAACTAGATGACCACACATATAAAATTGTAAATGAGGGATTAACTAATCTAGTAGCAGGGTATGAACTTGTAAAAAAAATGAGAGCATCATTTTTAGTAATGGGAGCTATGTTAGCTCATGAAAAGAAAGCTAAAGTTTCTCTACCAGGAGGGTGTGCAATAGGAGCGAGACCTGTTGACTTACATTTAAAGGGATTTGAGTCTTTAGGGGTAAAATTAAATATAGATCATGGTTATGTAGATGCAGTTGCAGATGAGCTTAAAGGTGGAATAATTATTTTAGATTTTCCAAGTGTTGGAGCTACTGAAAATATAGTAATGGCAGCAGTAAAAGCTAAAGGAACTACTATTCTTGAAAATGCTGCAAGAGAACCAGAAATAGAAGATCTATGTAATTTCTTAAATGATATGGGAGCTAAAATCTCAGGAGTAGGAACAAGTAAATTAGTAATAGAGGGAGTAGAAAAACTATATCCATGTGAACATACAATTATTCCAGATAGAATTGTTGCAGGAACTTTTATTATAGCATCTGTTATGTTTGATGGAAAAATTGAGGTTAGAGGGGTAATTAAAGAGCATATAGGAAGTTTCTTAATGAAACTAGATGAGATGGGGGTAAAATTCCAAATAGATGGAAATAATCTAAAAGTTTTATCTAAGCTTTCAGATCTGAAACCTGTTAAAGTTACAACTATGCCACATCCTGGATTCCCAACAGATTTACAATCACCAATAATGACTTTAATGTGCTTAATTAATGGAACAAGCGAAGTAAAAGAAACTGTTTTTGAAAATAGATTTATGCATGTACCAGAATTAAATAGAATGGGAGCTAAGATAGATATTAATAGCAATGCAGCAACAATAAATGGTGTAGAGAATTTTTCATCAGCTGAAGTAATGGCAAGTGATTTAAGAGCTGGAGCATGTTTAATTTTAGCTGCTTTAAAAGCTGAAGGAGTAAGTATTGTAAATAGAATTTATCACGTTGATAGAGGATATGAAAATTTAGAGTTAAAATTAAAGGAACTTGGTGCAGATATAGAAAGAATAAAAACTGAAATTTAATGGAGGTAAAATGGAGAGAATTATAGGGGTAAATCCTGTAATAGAAGTATTACAAAATAAAGAGAAGAATATAGAGAAAATAGAGATATTTAAAGGGAATAAAGATGAGAAACTTAATAAGATAAGAAGATTGGCATCTGAGAGAAATATTAAAATATTTTATACTGAAAAGAGAATAGAAAACTCTCAAGGGGTAGCAGCATATATAAGTGAGTATGATTACTATGTAGATTTTGGAGAATTTTTAGAGAAGATTGCTCCTATGGAAAATTCAATAGTATTAGTATTAGATGAGATTCAAGATCCTAGAAACTTTGGAGCATTAATAAGAAGTGCTGAAGTTTTTGGAGTTAAGGGGATAATTATTCCCGAAAGAAATGCAGTTAGAATAAATGAAACAGTAGTAAAAACTTCTACTGGAGCTATTGAATATGTTGATATAGTAAAAGTAACTAATATCTCTGAAGCTTTAAATAAACTTAAAAAATTAGATTATTGGGTTTATGGAGCAGAGGGAGAAGGAAGTAAAGATTATTCTAAAGAGAAATATCCAAGCAGAACAGCTCTTGTACTAGGTAGTGAAGGAAATGGAATAAGAAAGAAAGTTAAAGAAACTTGTGATGTTCTTATAAAAATACCTATGTATGGAAAGATAAACTCTTTAAATGTATCAGTTGCTGGGGGAATAATTCTTTCTGAAATAGTTAAATCATTTAACTAAGATCTTATAAGAAAGTGAGCATTGATATGGCTATGGAATTAGTAACTGATGAAGTGATAAATAAAGCACAATCAGGAGATCAAGAGGCGATTAACCTTATTTTACAAGAGTATAAAAACTATATTTATCTAAATGTAAAAAACTATTTTATAGTTGGAGCAGAACAGGAAGATCTTTTACAAGAGGGAACTATTGGGCTTTTAAAAGCATTAAAGGCATATAAAAAAGGAAAATCTTCATTTAAAACTTTTGCAATGATATGTATAAGAAGTCAGATAATAACAGCTATTAAAGCTTCAAATACTCAAAAAAATACAGCTCTTAATCTTGCATCAGGAACTTGTATAGAAAATGATAGTGGAAAAGAGATTGAGTATAATAAAGGACTTCAATCATATATTAGTTATGATCCAGAAGAGATTTTTTTAACAAAAGAGAAAGTAAATGATTTTAAAACCTTTGTGAACAAGAATTTTAGTACCTTAGAAAAAGAGGTTTTTAAATATATGATAAAGGGATATTCGTATAGAGAGATTGCTCAGGAGTTACAAAAATCTCTAAAAACTATTGATAATAGTTTTCAAAGGATAAAAAGAAAAAGTGAAGTTTGGATAAATGAGTATCAAGAAAATAAAATATAGTAGTTTGTCTATTGTTATAGATAGTTAAATGTGATATATTGAAAAATATAATTGAAAATGATAGAGGTGAGATTTTTGAGAGAGTACGATTTTAAAGAAGTAGAAGCCAAGTGGCAAGGAAAATGGAAAAATGAAAATATCTTCAAGACTAAAAATAAAGTTGATGGAAAAGAAAACTATTATGTTCTTGAAATGTTACCATATCCTTCTGGAAAACTTCATGTAGGTCATGCTAGAAACTACACTATAGGTGACGTTATAGCTAGATATAAAAGAATGAAAGGATACAATGTTCTTCATCCAATGGGATGGGACTCTTTTGGATTACCAGCAGAAAATGCTGCTATCCAACATGGAGCACACCCTGCTATCTGGACAAAATCAAATATAGAAAATATGAGAAGACAACTAAAAAAACTAGGATTTTCATATGATTGGGAAAGAGAGATAGCTTCATATACTCCAGAATATTATAGATGGAACCAATGGATATTCAAAAGACTTTATGAAAAAGGATTAATATATAAAAAGAAATCATTAGTAAACTGGTGTCCAGAGTGTAACACAGTTCTTGCTAATGAGCAAGTTGAAGATGGAATGTGCTGGAGACATACTAAAACTCCAGTAATTCAAAAAGAGTTAGAACAATGGTTCTTTAAAATAACTGACTATGCAGATGAATTATTAGAGGGACATAAAGAGATTAAAGATGGATGGCCTGAAAAAGTTCTTACAATGCAGAAGAACTGGATAGGAAAATCTTATGGAACAGAGATAGTATTTACAGTTGCTGAAACTGGAGAAGCTCTACCTATGTTTACAACAAGAATAGATACTATATTTGGAGTTTCATACTGTGTTGTTGCACCAGAGCACCCAATTGTTGATGATATTTTAAAAGTAAATCCAGAGATTAAAACAGCAGTACAAGAGATGAAAAATACTGACTTGATAGAAAGATCAGCAGAAGGAAGAGAAAAGAGAGGGGTATTTACAGGTTGGCATGTAATTAACCCAGTTACAAAAGAAAAAGTTCAATTATGGATAGCTGACTATGTACTTATGAACTATGGTACTGGAGCAGTAATGGCAGTTCCTACACATGATGACAGAGACTTTGCTTTTGCTAAAAAATATAACTTACCATTAAAAGTTGTAATCAATCCAGTAGATAAAGAAACTAAACAAGAGATAGCTTTAAATCCAGCAGAGATGACAGCAGCTTTCACAGAGGTTGGAGTAATGACAAACTCTGGAGAATTCAATGGGATCTCATCTAAAAAAGCTCTTACAGATATAGCTGTATATGTTGAAGAGCATGGATATGGAAAAAGAACTGTAAAATATAGATTAAAAGATTGGGGAGTTTCAAGACAAAGATATTGGGGAACTCCAATTCCAGCATTATACTGTGAAAAATGTGGAACAGTAATGGAAAAAGATGAAAACTTACCAGTAATGTTACCAGAAGATGTGCAATTCTCAGGAAACGGAAATCCAATAGAAACTTCAGAAAAATTCAAACATGCAGTTTGTCCAGTTTGTGGAGGACCAGCAAGAAGAGATACAGACACTATGGATACATTTGTTGACTCATCTTGGTATTTCTTAAGATATTGTGATCCTAAAAATACAGATCTACCATTTGCAAAAGAGGCAGTAGATGCTTGGGCACCAGTAGATCAATATATTGGAGGAATAGAACATGCTGTAATGCACCTTCTATATGCTAGATTCTTCCATAAAGTATTGAGAGATTTAGGACTTCATAGTTCAAATGAACCATTTAAAAGATTATTAACTCAAGGAATGGTATTAGGACCATCATATTACTCAGTTAATGAAAATAGATTCCTATTTGCTGAAGATGTAGAGATAAAAGGAGAAAAGGCATATTCTAAAGCAACTGGAGAGGAATTAGCAGTAAAAGTAGAAAAAATGTCTAAATCTAAAAATAATGGAGTAGATCCAGAAGAGATGATAGATAAATATGGAGCTGATACAACAAGATTATTTATAATGTTTGCAGCACCACCTGAAAAAGAACTTGAATGGAATGAAAATGGACTTGCAGGAGCTTACAGATTCTTAACTAAAATCTGGAGACTTGTAGTTGAACATAAAGAAAATATGGAGTTTGGAGAAATTGATCTAAATGCTGTAAGCAGAGAGGATAAAGCATTAATAATCAAACTTAACCAAACTATTAAAAAAGTAACAGAATCAATAGAAGATGACTACCACTTTAATACTTCAATAGCTGCTACAATGGAGCTTATTAATGAAACTCAAGATTTCAAAGTTAATGTATTAGAGGGAGGAAAAGCAACTTCTGAATCTAAAAAAATATTTGGAGAAGTAGTTAAAAATATAGTAGTTATGCTATCACCATTTACTCCACATTTCTGTGATGAATTATGGGAAGAAATGGGAAATACTGGATATTTATTCAATGAAGCATGGCCAGAATACAAAGAGGAATTAACTAAATCTTCAGATGTTGTAATTGCTGTTCAAGTTAATGGAAAAGTTAGAGGAACAGTTGAAGTTCCAAGAGGAACAGCTAAAGAGGAAGTTGAAAAAGCTGCTCTTGAAATAGAAAATGTTAAGAAACATATGGAAGGAAAAACTTTAATGAAAGTTATAGTTGTTCCTGAAAAAATAGTAAATATAGTAGTTAAATAATTTTATGAGGTTGCTTAAAATTTAGGCAACCTCTTTTAAATTATAGTTTATCTAATAAAAAATAAAATTTTAAAAAAGTTGTTGACAGAAAATGTTATTTGTGGTAATATAAATCTTGTCCGCGAGAGAAAAGGACAAAATAAAAAAAGAAAATAAGGACATTAGCAACAGAATAGAGAAAGATGATAAAAATCAACAAACAATAAATT
>UQQO01000099.1 GCA_900543175.1 uncultured Fusobacterium sp. | reverse complement strand
ATAATTATAGATAACCTATATTTAATTATATATTAGAATAAAATTTGCTTTTTGTCAATATATTTTATTTTTATATTGTAAAATAGATAATTATAATATATAATTATTTATATATAGATATAAGGAGGTGCCTCATGATTTTCAAAAACTTTCTAAAGAAAAAAAGAGAAGAATTAGGTTATAGTCAAAATAAAATAGCTAAATTAATTGGGATTACTCAATCTTATTATAATACTATTGAAAGAGGAGAAGTAAAAAATCCTCCTAGTGAAGAAGTTTTAGAAAATATGGCAAAAGTTCTTAATCTTTCTGAAAAAGAGGCTAGAGATTTTAAATATCTAGCTGCTATTGAAAGAACTCCTGCTATAATTTTAGAAGAATTAAAAAAACTATCTAAAATTGAAAAAAGCAATGCAATTATTTCCAATGAAATAAAAGATATAGATAAATATATTCCTCTATACTCTAGAATTAGTGCTGGAATTGGAGCTTTTACTGATGAATCTCCAGTTGATTTTATCTCTATTCCTGGAGTTAGAAATATAGAAACTCTTTTCGCTGTTAATGTTAAAGGGGATTCTATGGAACCAACTATTAAAAATTCATCTATTATCTTGTGTAGAAAAGGTGTTGATTTAAGAAATGGAGAGATTGGAACTTTTATTGTAAATGGTGAATCTTATGTAAAAAGATTAAAAGTTACTGGAAACTATATTGCTCTAATTAGTGACAATCCAAACTATCAACCTATTTATATAGGACCTGGAGATGAGTTTATAGCTGTAGGTAAGGTTTTAAAAGTTATAAATGATATTCAATAATGCAAAAGCCACAGATCTCTCTGTGGCTTTCTCTTAATTCCATGTTTGACTTTTTTGTTTTCCCTTTTCATAAACTGTTATGCTATCAACAGTCCCATCTTCTTGGTATCTCTTCCAAGTTCCATCTTTTACCCAGTTTTTGTATCTTCCTTCCTCCATAACTTTTCCATTATCCCAGAAAGTTTTCCATACTCCTGTTCCATTACTCAAATCTTCCTTGTGAAGAGTTTTTCCATTTTGATTATAAACTTCAAGTCCAACAATCTTATTATTTTTATATCTTATAATAGATTTTACCTGTCCATTAGTATAGTAAGCTTTTTGCTCTCCATCTAACTTATCATTGTTATAGTTTTCACTCATAACAATTTTTCCATCATCAGAATACCAAATTCTCGCTCCATGGAGTTTTCCATTTTGATACTCCTCGCTACTCTCTATTATCTCTCCTAAGAATAGGGCAAATTTTCCTGTAAAAGGTTTATTTTCTCCTTTTACATAGACAAGTTTATCATCTCCATAAACTTTTTTACTTATATCCTCTACCCTTAGATCATTTTTTTTCTCTTGAGATACTTTATTCACTGTTTCTTCTTTAGATATTTTTTCCTCTGTCTTTACATTAGAATCAATTTTTTCTAAAGGAATTAACTCATTATCTTTAGAGTGAGAGTTAATCTTTTTAGTAGAACTACTATTTAATTCTTGACTAATCTCATCTAAAGTTTTTATCTCTTTTATCTCATAAGCATTTAAATTTAACCCTAATATAATAAATGAAATTAAAATTGCCCTTTTCATTTTTTCTATTTTTTCCTCTCTTAAATTATGAAATATAAAATCAATCCCTAGAGGAAAACTAAACTATTATTTAGAGTAGTTAGGTGCCTCTTTAGTTATTGTAATATCATGTGGGTGGCTTTCTTTTAGTCCTGCACCAGTTATTTTTATAAATCTTCCATTTACTTTTAGATCTTCAATTGTAGGAGTTCCACAGTATCCCATTCCTGCTCTAATTCCTCCACAAAGTTGGAATATAACATCTTTTAAGCTTCCTTTGTAAGCTATACGTCCTTCAATTCCTTCTGGAACTAGTTTTTTAGCATCATTTTGGAAGTATCTATCTTTAGATCCTCTCTTCATTGCTGCTATTGATCCCATTCCTACATAAATTTTATATTTTCTTCCTTCAAGAATAATTTCTTCTCCTGGAGCTTCTTTAGTTCCTGCAAGGATTCCTCCTAACATTACACAGTCTGCTCCTGCTGCTAGAGCTTTTACGATATCTCCTGAAAGTTTGATTCCTCCGTCAGCTATTACTCCGATTCCTCTTTCTTTACATACTTGATATACATCGTTTACTGCTGTTAATTGAGGAACTCCAACTCCTGCAACAACTCTTGTTGTACAGATTGATCCTGGTCCGATTCCTACTTTAACTGCGTCTACTCCTGCTTCAATTAGGTCAAGAGCTGCTTCAGCAGTTACAATGTTTCCTCCAATTAGATTTAAATTAGGGAAAGCTGCTCTAATCTCTTTTATTTTTCTTATAACTCCAGCTGAATGTCCATGTGCAGAGTCAACAGTTATAATATCTACTCCTGCTCTTACAAGTGCTTCAACTCTTTCTAAAGTATCATTTCCAATTCCTACTGCTGCTCCTACTCTTAAAGTTCCGTGAGCATCTTTACAAGCATTTGGATACTCTGTTAAGTTATCAATATCTTTTATTGTGATAAGTCCTTTTAAATATCCTTGTTCATCTACGATAGGTAGTTTTTCTATTCTGTGAGAAAGTAAAACTTCTTTAGCATCTTCTAATGTTGTTCCAACTGGAGCAGTAATAAGAGCTTCTTTAGTCATGATTTCTCCAACTATTTGCTCCATATCTTTATGATATTTTATATCTCTGTTAGTTACTATTCCAATAAGTTTTCCATCATCTTCAATAACTGGAAGTCCAGATATTTTATATCTTCTCATTAGATCTTCAGCAAATCCTACTGTACAATCTGCTTTTAAAGTAACAGGGTTTCTAATCATTCCACTTTCGATTCTTTTTACTCTATCTACTTCAGCAGCTTGATCAGCTATACTCATATTCTTATGAATAAATCCAATTCCACCTTGTCTAGCTAAAGCGATAGCTAGGTCTGATTCAGTTACAGTGTCCATAGCAGCACTTAAAATAGGTACATTTAATGTAATATCTTTAGTTAATCTAGCTTTTAAACTAACCTCGTGTGGTAATACCTCTGATTTAGCAGGTATAAGTAATACGTCATCAAATGTGATTGCTTCTTTTACTATCTTTCCGTTCATCATCTTTCTCCTTTTTTCATAAAAATTTATTTATATTTAAAATGTAAAATTAAACCCTCAAAGAATATATTTTGAATATTATATCACAAATTTTAAAAATTTGTTACAAAAAAAAGATTTTTTATAAAAAAATTATTTATTGTATATGTCAATTTTTTGATATGGAATCTCAATACTATTTTTATCAAATTCCTCTTTTACTATTTCGTTAAAATCAAACATTGTTGTCCAATAATCTTTACTTTCAACCCATACTCTAAATACAAAATCTAGAGAACTTGCATTTTGCTTAGACATTCTAATAGTTTTACCCTTTTCTTTAATTACTGCTGGATGTTCATCAGCTATTCTATTTAAGATCTCTTTTACCTTTTCAGCTGGTGTATCATATGAAACTGAGAATACCATATCCAATCTTCTAGTTGAGTTCTTAGAATAGTTTATAATAGCACCATTTGCTAATTGTCCATTAGGAATAATAATTACTTTATTATCTGGCGTAATTAAAGTAGTGTATAAGATATGAATTTGATCTACTGTTCCATCTAATGAACCTGTTGAAATATAATCCCCTTTTGAAAATTGTTTAAAGAATAGAATTAACATTCCTCCAGCTAAGTTTGTTAAACTTCCTTGTAGTGCTAAACCTACAGCTAATCCTGCAGTACCTAGTATAGTTACTAATGAAGTTGCTTTAACTCCAATTACGCTTACAACTACAAAGAATAAAGTGATATAAAATACTGTTTTTAAAAGTGATACAGTAAAACTTTGTAATAACGGATCTATTTTTCTCTTTTCTAATGTTCTTGCATAAACTGTCAAAATCATTGATAAAATTTTTGGCCAAAAAATAAGTAAAATTATTAAAATAACTCCTCTAAATACTATCTTAGGTAAAATTCCTAAAATATCTGCTAAAAAATTTTCTAGTAATAAATGCATTTGTCCATCTCCTTTAATTTTTTATATTTTCTTATTATATTATTTTTTTTGTTTTTTCACAAGTATATACCAAAAATATTTAATTTTTTTCTAATTTAGGCTATAATATACTTATGAGGTGAAATTTTATGGAACACATAAAAGGGATTATTCAAATAATCCATGGAATGAGTGAACACAAGGATAGGTATAAGCATCTCTTCAAATATTTTTCTGAAAGAGGATATCTAGTTGTTCTTAAAGAACATCTACACCATGGACATAATAATATTGACCAAAAAAAAATTGGTATCTTTGAAAATGATTTTAATCAATTAATTATAGATCAAGTTAATTATACGAAAGAATTAAAAAAACTATATCCAGAGACTCCCATATATATTTTAGGACATAGCATGGGATCTTTTATAGCTCAAGAACATCTAAAATTGTGTTATAATATTGTAGATGGATATATTATTTGTGGTTCTTGCTATAAAATGCCTTTTCTCTGGAAATTAGCTGAATATCTAAGCTTTTTTATGAATAAAATATATAAAAACAGGAGAGCTCATTTTATAAAAAAACTGGTATTTTTAAACTCCAATAGCAAAGTTAAATCAGAATACTATTATAATGAAAACTCTTGGCTCTCTAGAGATATAGAGGAAGTTAAAAGTTATTGTGATGATGAGCTTTGTGATTTTACATATAGCAGTAGTTTTTATTCAGACTTTTTCTACTTTTTAAATAGACTGTATCTACCTATATCTTTCAAAAATATAGATAGAAATCTTCCTATTTACATAATTTCTGGAGATATGGACCCTGTGGGAAGATATGGAAAGGGAGTTATACAACTAAATAACTTCTATAAAAAACTAAATTTTACAAATGTTCAATGTAAACTTTATCCAAATGCTAGGCACGAATTACATAATGAAATAAATAGAGATGAAATTTTTTTCAATATAGAAAAATGGTTAAATAACTAAAAATTTAAGGAGATGATTTCATGTACACTTGTGATGCTTGCACAAAACATGTTTGTAGAACAGGAGATTTAACGGATGCACCATTAAATTGCCCTTGTAGAGATTTAGAAAAAGTTGAGGATATAAAAAAATTCTATTTAGAAAAAGAAAATATGATGTTAGCTCATGAGTCAGCTTTAGTTGAAGCTGAAGGATATTGCCAACAAACAAGAGTAGAAGAGATAATCACTTTTGCTAAAAAATGTGGTTACAAAAAGTTAGGAGTTGCTTTCTGTGTAGGACTTGCTAAAGAAGCTAAAGTTTTTGCATCTATACTTAGACACCACGGTTTTGAAGTAGAATCAGTTATATGCAAAAGTGGTTCTATTCCAAAAAGTTTTATAGGTATTTCAAATGAGGAACAAGTAAGACCTTGTACTTATGAGCCTATGTGTAACCCTATTGGACAAGCTAAGTTTTTAAGCGCTGCTAAAACTGATTTAAATATTCTTTTAGGACTTTGTGTTGGACATGATTCTCTATTTATAAAACACTCTGATACACCAGTTACTGTTTTTGCAGTAAAAGATAGAGTACTTGGACACAACCCTCTAGCAGCTATCTATCTTGCTGAAGGATATTATAAAAAGAAACTTTTCAAATAGATTGGAGCAGAAAAAATGATTAAAAAAAATTCATTGTGGATAAACAATAAAAATGGACGTGAATATCAAGTTGTTAGTGAAGCTATTGATTGCACTAATGAACGTGATGGTCTAATTGTAGTAGTATACACTTGCAAAGAAGCTGAAGGAAAACTTTTTATAAGAGAAAAAGGGGAATTTTTAGTTAAATTCTCTCCAAAAGAATAGAAAAAATGGACAGTTAAATAACTGTCCATTTTATTTTTAAGCTGTTGCAAAAACATAAGTATTATATATATTAATAAAGATAATTACTCCCATTAAAGCTAGGAAAAGCTTATCAACTTTCTCCTCTGAAATCTTTTTATTAACGATTCCTCCAGCCATTCCCCCTAAAACTCCACCTAGTACCATAGTTATTAAGAATACTAAGCTAACTTCTGGAATAGTTTGTTTTACAATACTTTGAACTAAACTTGCTATTTGAGAGAAAAGGATAATATAGATTGAGTTTATTGCTGCTTCCTTTGTTCCCATTGAGAAGAAATAGATTAAAATTACTAAGTTGATAGGTCCTCCACCTATTCCTAAGAATGAAGAACAAATACCTAAAATTATTCCTATCACTAAACATAAAATTTTATTCTCATATCTTTTAGTTTCTATTTGACTTTTCTTTAAAGTATAGATAAAAGTTCCAATTGTCATTAATACCAATACTATTGATTGTATCATTCCAAGAACATTTTCATTAGCAAATGCCATTTTAATATGTTGAAATAACATTTTTCCCATGATTCCACCAAAAACACTTCCTAGAGCTAACCAAGTTGTAAGTTTAGTATTAATCTTAGCTGAACCACCTTTTAACGCTTTAAATACAGAGATTATAGACATTGAAAGAACAGTACAACCTGATAAAAAGCTAACTGCTGATACACTCATCACACCAACAGCATCTAACACAGGTTTAATTATTACTCCTCCACCTATTCCACATATTGCTCCAACTAAAGACGAACAAAAACTAACCACAAAAAAAATAACTGGCATAAAATTTCCCTCCAAAATATATTATAATTCTTATATTATATTGCCTTTCTTATAAAAAATCAACCATAGATTAAAAACTTAATCTAACTTTAGCTGATTTCTCCCTCAATGTAATGGAAATTTTCTTATATTAAAATTTAATTTTTTATGTTAGAATGTGAAGTAAACAAAAATTTTTAAAGGGGTGAAATATGGCAAAATTTGATGAAATATACAAAGATATTGTTAAAACTATTGATGAAAAAGGGATTTGGAGTGAAGGACAAGTAAGAACAAAATATGCCGATGGCACTCCTGCTCATTACAAAAGCTATATAGGTTATCAATTTAGACTTGATAACTCTACTGATGAAGCACATCTTATAACTACAAGATTTGCTCCTAGCAAAGCACCTATTAGAGAGCTTTACTGGATATGGATTATGCAATCTAACGATGTAAATGAACTTAATAAACTGAAATGTAAGTTCTGGGATGAATGGAAGATGGCTGATGGAACTATTGGAAAAGCTTATGGTTACCAAATTGCCAAAGAAACATTTGGATATAAAAGTCAATTAGATTATGTTGTTAATGAATTGAAAAAAAATCCTAATAGCCGTAGAATTATGACAGAGATTTGGGTTCCTGAAGATTTAGATAAAATGGCTCTTACTCCTTGTGTTCATCTTACTCAATGGAGTGTAATTGGAGATAGACTTTACCTTGAAGTTAGACAAAGAAGTTGTGATGTAGCTTTAGGACTTGTGGCAAATGTATTCCAATACTCAATTCTACACAAATTAGTAGCTATGGAGTGTGGATTAAAACCTGCTGAAATTATCTGGAATATTCACAATATCCACATCTATGATAGACATATGCCAAACCTATTGGAACAAGTAAAAAGACCATCTCTTGATGGAGCTACTGTTAAAATAGAAAACTTCAAATCAATTTATGATTTTAAACCTGATGATGTAGTAATTGAGAACTATAATTATGGAGAAAAAATTTCTTATGAGGTGGCAATCTAATGAGTAAACCTAAATTAAAAATGATAGTTTGTGTTGGAGAAAATAATCTAATTGGAGATAAAGTTCCAACTGGTAATGGACTTTTATGGCACTCTATGGAAGAGTTACAATATTACAAATCGAAAACTATTGGTAATGTTGTTCTTTTTGGAGAAAATACTGCTAAATATGTTCCTATCAATTTAATGAAAAAAAATAGAGAGGTTATTGTTTTAACTTTAGAAAGTAGATTAGAAGATATTATGAAACAATATGAAGATAGTGGAAAAGATATATTTATCTGTGGTGGATATACAATATATAAATATTATCTAGAAAATTATGAGATTGATGAGATCTATATCTCAAAATTAAAACCTCATGTTGAAGTAGCACCTGCTACTAACCCACTATATTTCCCAGATGTGGAAAAATTTGGCTATAAATTAGTTTCTTCTACTGAATATAATGATTTTACTGCAACAATTTATAAAAAATAAGTATCTACTCAGCTGTGTAAAATCTACAAAAGATTATCTAGTTCAAAGTTCAATTTTTATAATACTAGGTTATCTTTTTAAGATTAATTTTCAAAACTTATATTTTTAATATCAACTAGCCTTCATACTAAAGAATAAAGAA